>CAYSMV010000026.1:0-1573 GCA_964432245.1 uncultured Desulfobacterales bacterium | reverse complement strand
ACACAACCTGCGTGAGGCCGAACCGGTCTCTTAAATCCACAAAAATAACGCCGCCATGATCCCGGCGACGCTGAACCCATCCGGCCAGAACCACTTGGCTTCCGATCATGTCCGTTTTCAGGACGTTACAATTGTGTGTCCGTCGCAGTTCTCCTAAGGCGTCCATCACCCGGGTATTTCCTTTTTTCCGTCTGATAATAATTTTTTCAGCTGTTCCACCAGATTGTCGATCTCCAGAGATATTTGTTCGCTGGTTTTCATGTCGCGCAGAATCGCTTTTCCGCAGGAGATCTCTTCTTCCCCGACAATTAATGTTCTGGCGGCGCTAAATTTATCCGCGAGTTTCATCTGACTTTTCAATCCGCGCTCGTTAAAACACATTTCAACAGAAAATCCCGACAGTTGCAGGGCGCTCATCCATTGAAACGCTTTATTTCTGCCGCTATCACCTAAGGCCGCGATAAAAAGGTCTATACCCGCCTCAACGGAAAGTTTCTTGTTCCGACCGACCAGTTCAATCAGCCTTTCGCATCCTATCGCGAACCCCATGGCGGGCTGGTCCGGACCGCCCAGAAGCCTGACCAGATCGTCGTATCGCCCCCCGCCGGCAATGGCGTTCTGGGCGCCAAGCCGGCCGGTCTGTACTTCAAATGTCGTGCGGGTATAATAGTCCAGTCCCCGGACCAGGCGGTTGTCGAGCTGAAAACCAATTTCCAGATCATCAAGGAGCGCCGTGACAGTTGAAAAGTGCTTTTCGCATTCAGGGCATAAGCAGGTTATGATGGAAGGTGCCCGGGCGGCTATTTGCCGGCACTGTTCCATCTTGCAATCCAGAATTCTTAAGGGGTTACGGTCGAGCCGCTGCCGGCAGTCCGGGCATAAATCCTGCCGGTGCTTTTCCAGAAAAGCGGACAGCTCTTTTTTGTATGCCGGCCGGCACTGGCGGCAACCCAGGGAATTGATATGGATGTCTGCGTCATCGATTCCCAAGCGGTTGAAAAATGTCGCTACCAGCAGAATAATTTGGGCGTCAATGTAAGGCGCTTTGACGCCGAATACTTCCGCGTTGATCTGGTGAAACTGCCGGTATCTTCCCTTCTGGGGCCTTTCCCGGCGGAACATGGGGCCAATGGTATAGAATTTCCGGTAAGGGTTGCCGGCGTATAGCTGGTGCTGGATATAGGCGCGGACAACGGAGGCGGTCGCCTCGGGGCGAAGCGTTATCAGATCGCCTTTTTTATCGGCGAAAGTATACATTTCTTTCTCAACTATATCAGTATCCTGGCCGATGCTTTTTTCAAAGAGTCCGGTTTTTTCCAGAATCGGCGGACGCAGCTCCTCAAAACCGAAATTATCAAAGAGTTCGGCTACAAGCGTTTCGACCTGCCTCCAGCATCGGGCCTCATCCGGCAGAATGTCTTTAAATCCTTTAATTAATTGAATCATTTTATGCCATCGCACTGCTTCCGATTTTTGTGCGTCCTGTATTTCTAAATTTATCAAATTTATATGTTACAGGTTGTTTAGTCAATACTTTAATCTTGCGGTGTAGAGAACACATAAACTGTCCGGT
>CAYSMV010000025.1:0-4346 GCA_964432245.1 uncultured Desulfobacterales bacterium | reverse complement strand
GGCTTGCTTTTTCCAGGTTTTGGGCCGCGTCCTCGTAGTCCGGTTTGAGGGCTATCGCTTTTTTAAAATAACGAAGGGCCTGGTATACCTCTCCGCTGCGAAAACAGGCGATTCCCAGGTTGTTGTAGGCGTTTTCAAAACAGGGGTCTATACTCAGGGCGGATTCGAAATGATCGATGGCTTCATCGGTCAGCCCGCGATTTATTTTGATGATGCCGATGTTATTATGCGCTCTCTCGTAAAACGGGTTCAGCTCCAGCGTCCTGGCATAACAGGATTCCGCTTCATCTATTTTTCCCATATTGTTCAGCGCCAGTCCCAGGTTGTAGAGGGCGTCATCGTATCCGGGTTTTAAAGCGATCGCCTGCCGCAGGTAGGGGACGGCTTCCGCCGGCCGGCCAGAGTCCGTCAGCGTAATGCCGATGTTGTTGTAAGCTTTTTCATACGCTTCGTCCCGATCCAGGGCGGCGTTGAAACAGGCCAGCGCTTCTTCCAGTCTGCCGGAGTTTCTGTAGACCTGGCCGAGATTGTTGCGGGTCCGGGCTTTTCGGGGCGATTTGGCGACGTTGTCCCGCCACAGACTGACGTCATCCCGCCAGGCGCTGTTTCTTTCGTAAGTCCAGAGGGCGGAGAAGCCGATTACTACGCAGAGCATGGCGACAGCCAGGGCTCTGGGCCGGAGACAGAAGAACGCCAGCCAGACAAACCCGATAAAAGGAAAGACCGATGGCAGGTAGGTCCGATGCTCATATACCAGTTCCAGGGGGATGACCGAAGATTCGATGACCAGGTTGCCGAGAAACCATAAAACGGCGAAAGAGACCATTCGGTTTCTACGGGCGGCTTTTATCGCGGCAATTGTCAGCATTAATATGGCTGTTATCGACAGCAGCGTTGTCGGCGGCGTCATCAGGCTGAAAGAGACGGGAAAATCATAGTCGAGCGTCAGCCGCTCTGGATGCGGAAAGGCCAGGAGGGAAAGATAGTAAATCACCGCTCCCGGCTGCGTCATGAGGCGCTGCTGAAGGTCGAACGGCCGCGTTTTATAACCGGCGAGAATATCGCCCGGTCTGCTTCCGACATATATCAGGGAGATGATGATCAGCGCCGGGAGAATCAAAAAGCCGATAAACGGCGCTTTTTTTTTCGACCAGGCGGCGTCCAGACCTTGAAAAAAATACCATTCGTACAGAAAAATCATGATCGGCAGGGTGGCGGCGGCTTCTTTGGAAGCCAGCCCGAACAAGCCCGCCAGTGCGCAGGAGGCAAACAGGAGAACCGGCCGAAAAGACGTGCCGCCGCTTCGGCGCTGATCCAGGCGGGCCTGGATATAAAAAAGCAGCGACAGCAGGTAAAACATGGCGAACATGGAATTCATGCGCTGGACGATATAGGTGACCGATTGCGTGTGGACAGGGTTGACCAGCCAGAGCAGGGCGGCAAGGAGAGGGATCAGGACTTCTTCTTTATGATGGCAGAGAAAAAATGTCTTTCGGGCGACCAGCAGCACCAGCCAGGCGTTGAATAAATGGATGAAGATGTTGATCAGATGATAGCCGACCGGGCGGTATTGATGAAAATAGTAGTTGAGGGCAAAGCTGAAATTGGCCAGGAGCCGATTGTCGTTGGGGCTTATTAATGCATTTCTCAGGGACTCCGGCGTCAGCCTGGTCATCCGTATAAAGGGATTTTCGGTGATGTTGGGTTTGTCGTCAAACACAAAAGGCGCGTTAAACGTGCCGGCGTAAACCAGCAGGCCGGCGACTAGAATCAACGCCAGTGCCGGCATTGCGTACCGCGGCGGGAAAAGTCGCGGCCTTGTCGCGGGTGCTGATGGCGGGGCGGCGTCCGCGGGCGGCTTTGACCGTTGTCGCTGATTTTTCATTTTTTTCCCGGAGGGCAAGCTTTTAACCTTTAAAAGTATGAATAACGACGAGTCCGGAACAATGGTTGTTTACCAGAAACAGCGACAAATGTAAAATCCTTTACATCGAAAAAATGCTGTACTTTTTTTTGCCGGATATGATAAGTTGCTGAAGATTCGAAATATAATTATTGGGTAATTATGAAACGCATCATCAGTATCGTCAATCCGCGTCGGGGCGCCGGGAAAACCGGCCTGGCAATGAATATCGCGGCTTGTCTGGCGCTCTCTGAGAAAAAGACGCTTCTGGTGGACGGCGATCCCCAGGGGGATGCGACGGCCTGCCTGCTGTCGTCGGAGGCTGCCGCCGGCCCGGGGTTCTATTCATTAATTACGGGACAAGTCGACGGAACGGCCGTTATGGCGGATACCAGCCTTGACTTTCTGAAGGTCATTCCCGCCGGAGCCGATCTGTTCCGGGCTGAACAGGAGCTGTCGCCGTTTTCGGACAAGGTTTATTCGCTGAGCCGGCGGATCGAGGCAATGACCGGGGATTTTGATTATATTCTCATTGATTCTCCTTCTTCATCGGGAGCCTTAACGGTGTTTATCCTGACCGCATCGGAGGCTGTTCTGATTCCTTTGCCGTGCCGGTCCGGAGCGCCCGCGGCGCTGGAGGTGCTGTTGCCGGTGGTGAGCCGGGTCAAAAAGCTGGGGCGTTCGGTTTTGACCATCGCGGGAATTGTTTTAACGCAGTGCGACGGTTGGGGAGAGGCGCGGGCGGTATTCCCGGAAGAAGTATTGGCCGGTATTGAAAGCGTTGCCATGGATACAGTTATCGCGCGGAGCGATGTTCTGAACGGTAACGCGCCTCATGGATTGCCGGAGGTAATGCGGGATGTCATGTCGGCGGTTTCGGAAAGCTATATGGCCCTGACGGTGGAGCTGTTGAAAAGGGGAAATTAAACCGAGGGGCGGGGGCGGACAAGCCTGCGGCTTGCGGCCCGGACTATGACCGTTTTTTTTAAAGGGAGGAGTGACTGTGAAGATAACCGATCCCGATTTAATCAGGAACAGGGAAAAAGAACTGCTGGACGTCATATCCGGCGATCTGGACCGGACAGGCGTTCAAGAGTTGCTGGCTACCAAGTACCATATGAACGTTGACACCGGCAGGCTGAAGCTCCGGGGCGGAGACCTGGTGGTGCATGATAATCAGGTGGCCTATAAGATCGAATATGAAACGGTGGTGATTCTGTCGTTGCTGTTTAATCGCCGGGGCGAATGCCTGGATGCCGTCCTGGCGCCGGAAGACGGCGTTGTCGACAAAACGATGGAAAACACGGAAACAGTTGGTGATGCCGGAGCCCCCGTGGAAGATGCGGTGGAAAAAATGGTTGCGTCGGAAGAATATGGGGGGCCGGATGTCGATACCGGTGGGGATGGGGCTTCCTCCGGCATGGCCGCAACAATCGCGGAGATGATAGCCGAAATCAACAAAATCTGAAGCCATCGCCCCGTGCCCTGCCTCGGGGTCAATACAAAATTAGACTGACATGAAAAATTTGTATGAAGTTTCAGCGTTTCATTTTAGTTCAAACCTTTGAGGCGCCGGTGGTTTTCCCGGTTTCCGGCTTTTGCTGGCACGAAAAAGGAAGGGGCCTGTAAATCTGAGGCAAGGAGAATGCGGTCATGTCCCTTGGTTTTGAAAAACATATTCTCTGCATCGGCGCCGGTTACGTCGGCGGTCCGACCATGGCGATGATAGCCGCCAAGTGTCCGCGATACAAGGTCACGGTAGCGGACATCGACCAGGAAAAGATTCTGGCCTGGAATTCCGACGATCTGCCGGTATACGAGCCGGGCCTGGCGGAGATAGTTCAGACGGCCCGGGGCCGGAATCTTTTCTTTTCCACGGATGTCAGGCAGGCCGTTGCCGAGGCTGAAATTATCTTTGTCAGCGTCAACACGCCGACCAAGTCCGCCGGCGTGGGCGCGGGAATGGCCGCTGATCTGCGCTATTGGGAAAACACGGCCCGTCAGATCCGCCAGTGGTCGGACACGCCCAAGATAGTGGTTGAAAAAAGCACGGTGCCGGTGAGAACAGCCGAAGCCATGGAACGGATACTTTTCGTTAACAGCGGCAGGGAGAAGTTCGAAGTGCTGTCCAACCCCGAATTTCTGGCCGAAGGCACGGCCATCAGGGATCTGGAATGTCCCGACCGGGTGCTGATCGGGTCCCGCGAAACCGACAGCGGCCGGAAAGCCAGGGAGATACTGGTGGAAATCTACGCCAACTGGGTCGACCGGAGCAGGATCCTGACTTCGAATATCTGGAGCAGCGAACTGGCCAAGCTGGCTTCCAACGCCTTTCTGGCCCAGCGTGTCTCTTCCATTAATACGATCGCCAATATCTGCGAGAATACCGGCGCCGACGTGTCGGAAGTGGCCCGGGCCGTAGGCATGGATCGCCGCCTCGGCG
>CAYSMV010000024.1:0-3897 GCA_964432245.1 uncultured Desulfobacterales bacterium | reverse complement strand
CACGGTGTCAATTGCCTGGGGTTTGACGGCCAGAATCACCACCTCACAGGACAGAAAAACCTCCCGGTTGTCGCCGACGGTCGAAATGCGGTAGGTTTTTTTCAGATGTTCCCGCCGCTCCGGACTGACATCACTGGCCATCACGTGAATCGGCGAGCTGACGCCGGAGCGGATGAGCGCACCGGCCATGGCTTCGGCCATATTGCCGCCGCCGATAAAACCGATTTTCCGGGTTAGCATGGTCATCGCAACACTTTGTCTGGTTGGCAGTTTACATTTTTAAATTTTTTATACTACCAGCAAACAATTTATTGAACAAGCACAAATTGTGTCGCAGCCAGGGTATTGACATGTTTTACCGGCTGTAATAATAATAAAAAAATAGAAAAAACGAAGGGATAACGTTTGCATGAAAAAACTCTACCAGCGTGAAAAGAACCAATTTAAAAAGCTTTTTAACCAGGAAGGGGTAAAGGATTTCGATGCCCGCCTCTCTATTCTGGAGACTTTTCTTCAATCAGAGGGCCATCTGACAATCAGTGAATTGAACACTATTCTAAAAGAACATGGATACGATTTTGACGACGCTTTTATCCGGGATACCCTTAAAATGCTTTGCCACTTCGGCTTTGCCCGCAAACATCGTTTTGATGACGGCGTCGTTCGCTACGAGTACCGGAATCTGGAAAACGACCATGACCATATGATTTGCCTGAAATGCGGCAAGATCCTGGAGTTCAGGGACGACCAGATGGAACAGATTCAGGAGGAAGTCGCGGCGACTTATGGTTTTCACATGCTTCAGCACCGAATGGAAATATACGGCATTTGTGCCGACTGTTTAAGTCAGCGGGATATGGTTGTGCCCCTGGTCCGCGCCAAACAGGGCGAAAAAGTGACCATCGAGGAATTTTCCGGGGGATCCAACGCGCGCATGCGGTTGATGTCGATGGGGTTAAGGGCGGGGGATGTGCTGGATGTGATTACCAGCGACACCACCGGGCAACTGGTCGTGGCTACCGGAAATAAACGATATGCCATCGGCAGGGGGCTGGCAAAAAAGATCCAGGTCAGGCCCGGCATCAAATAACCTTGTTTTTGTTTACCCGCACGTGTTTCTCCTTGTTTTTCGATCAGAAAATCGATGTTTTCGCGGGAAAAGTTCAAGTTCAATATTTTTCTGCATGATTTAGGTCGTAAAAACGCCTGCCGCGCGCCATGGATAAGAACGGATACCGAACGGTTTATCTCTTGTAGTCGGTTGAGAATTTTGATAAATAATTTCAGTTATACTTTTAGGCAGTATGGATATTAACCATGGGCTTTGCGCAACTGAGTGAAATAAAAGAAGGACAGGCGGCCGTCATCGTCCGGGTCGGCGGTAAAGGCGCTTTTCGTCGAAGACTGCTTGAGATGGGGCTTGTCAAGGATACGCCGGTTTACGTGGAAAAATACGCTCCGCTGAAGGATCCCCTGGAGCTGATCGTTAAAGGATATTCCATTTCACTGCGCGTTGAGGAAGCGGCATTAATAACGGTCAGGGATGTGACAGACCGGCCCTAAGGCGTTATTTCATGGAAAAGAAGCATATTAAAATCGCGCTGACCGGAAATCCCAATGCGGGGAAAACCACTATCTTCAATGTGCTGACCGGGACGCGGCAGAAAGTCGGCAACTGGCCGGGCGTGACCGTTGAAAAAAAAGAAGGAATTATCCACCACGACGGATATGAGGTTCACGTCGTTGATTTGCCCGGTACATACAGCCTGACGCCTTTTTCCGTCGAAGAAAACATCGCCCGGAATTTTATTGTCAACGAATCGCCGGATGTGGTGGTTAATATTATTGATGCGTCCAACATCGAACGTAATCTTTATCTGGCGACGCAGGTGCGGGAGCTGGACTGTAGAGTCCTGTTCGCGCTGAACATGGCGGATTTGGCCGAATCCAAAGGAGTCCGTATCGACGCCGGCAAGCTGTCCGAACTGCTGAATGTCGAAATCGTGTATACGGTCGGGAACAAGGGCGAAGGCGTTACCGACCTGTTGGAAAAGGCCATCCGGCTGGCTGAAGAAGGCCAGCCTACCCGGCCGGAAAGAAAGGTTCATTATAACCGGGACATCGAGGCGGCGATAGCCGATCTTCAGGCCATGATCGAGGCGGAGGACGGACTTTTTTATAACAGCCGCTGGATTGCCATAAAGCTTCTCGAGCACGATAAAATTATTCGCGAACGCGTCAGCGGCGAATCCGGGCCCGCCGGGGATGCGCTGCTGAAAAAAGCCGAAGCCTATCGTGCCCGCCTGGCCGATATTTTTGACGACGATCTTGAAATCATCATGACCGATGAACGATACGGATTTATCGCCGGTATTGTCAAAGAAGTTGTAACCGTCACCAAGAGAAACCGTGTTGATCTGTCTCGTAATATTGATCTTGTTTTGACCAATAAATTTCTGGGGTTTCCGATTTTTATTTTTTTTATCTGGGCGATGTTCCAGTTGACTTTTTCCGCGGGCGCCTATCCCATGGATGTTATTGAAAAAGGATTTTCGCTGTTGGCCCTTGCTGTTGACTATATTTTTTCCGATGGACTTTTCAAGGATTTTCTGGTGGACGGGGTGATCGCCGGTGTCGGCAGCGTGGCCGTATTTCTTCCGAACATCCTGATTCTTTTTTTCTGTATAGCGCTTTTTGAAGACACCGGTTATATGGCCCGGGCAGCCTTTTTGATGGACAGGATCATGCATCTGATCGGTTTGCACGGCAAGTCCTTTATCCCCATGCTGATGGGGTTTGGTTGCAGCGTTCCGGCCATCATGGCCACCCGCACCCTGGAAAACAGAAAAGACCGCATCCTGACGATTTTAATTACCCCCTTCATGTCCTGTTCCGCACGATTGCCGGTTTATATCGTGCTGGCGGGAACCTTTTTCCCGAACCGAGCGGGAACGGTTATTTTCCTGACCTATCTTGCAGGCATTCTTGTCGCCATGATAAGCGGACGGCTTTTCCGCTCAACCCTGCTGCGGGGAGGAGACGCGCCTTTTGTCATGGAACTGCCGCCCTACAGAGCCCCCATGATTAAAGGGTTATTGATTCATATGTGGGACCGGGCCAGGCAATTCTTAAAAAAGATGGGCGGTGTTATCCTGATCGGCTCCATTATCGTCTGGGTCCTATCGGTTTTTCCCCGCGAAATTCAATTTGCGATCAATTATGAGGGCATACTGGCCGTCACGAATGACCATTATGCCGGAAAGCTGGTCCAGGTTCAGGATGAAGAGCAGCGGCAAGCCTTGATATCGGAGCGGGACGCGACTCTTGCTAACATTTTGCGCGCCAGGGAAAAGGAACGGACGGAAAATGTATATATGGGTAAAATAGGGAAGCTCGTCGCGCCGGTATTTGAACCGGTAGGTATTGACTGGCGTGGCAGCGTGGCCCTGCTGACCGGATTCGTGGCCAAGGAGATTGTCGTCAGTACGCTGGGGATATTATATGCCGTTGAAGGCGAAAAAGACCGGACCGCGTTAAGCAGGGCCTTGCTTAATTCCGGGATGACGGCGATGTCGGCTTTAGCCATGATGATTTTTGTCCTGTTATACGTTCCCTGTCTGGCCACGGTATTGATGATTATGCGTGAAACTGGTTCCTTTAAGTGGGCGTTTTTTAATATTTTTTATACGACCGTCGTCGCCTGGTGCGCCGCTTTTTTTGTTTACCGTACGGGCCTTTTCTTTCTTGCCGGTTGATTTTTATTGTCAGGAACGATATGTAACCTTATTTATATATTGTAGGGTATCTCTAAAAATTAGAATTTTGGTTCGAGGTCAAGGCGTGCGAAAATTTTAACCGGAGGAATACATTGGAGTATTTCGAGGATTAAAATTTGAG
>CAYSMV010000023.1:0-2833 GCA_964432245.1 uncultured Desulfobacterales bacterium | reverse complement strand
GGTTAGCGGGGCAGGGGGACGAAGGCGGAGATGGCTGATCATTATTTGTTATTTTTTTCGAAAACCTCGTCAAAAAAAATATCTTTGTCCAAATTTTTCTGCCATTTCCTGTGTCTTTTCACGCTTTCATCCCGGATATCTCTGGGGATGGATAGAAACCGAATGGCATCCGTATGCCCAAGTTCTTTAAAAAGAATCTTGGTCCCTTTTTCGATTAAATCTTTATCATTGATATTTTTTATCATTGTCATTTTAATTCCTCCTTATAGCAGAAAGCAACGGGACTGCCAGTCCAGACAGTAGTGGCGACTTTGGCACATTTTTTGATAAGCTTATCATCGCAACTGATGAACTCGGCTTTTGCGGCTTCCGCAAAGGCCAAGTGCGCGGCATCGGCAGGCCCTATCCCTTGCTTCACCAATTCTTCAGCGCGTATCCTTATCTTTTTTTTGTTAAAATTGCCTTTTACAGCCAGCGTTTCCAATAGCATCAGTAAATCAATTCTTTCTGAGTCGTTCGATATGGCCGAGATTTCAAATTTATGGGCAGGCGAGAATACCAGTGCATAATCCCCAGCCTCTATTTTTTTTAAAATCAAGTGAACAGCCACCGTATCCAGATGGATCCTTGAGTACGACTGATCATCATACGGTCGGCATAATGTACACACATCCATGTAAATATATCTCAAGTGCAGGCCCTTATGATTTTTGTTTTATGATAATAAATTTTTACAGCAGTTCTGAGATTTAGTCAAGATAAGACTGCTGCGCAGGCAGGGGGAAGATTGTCCGCCACCGAATCGTCATCGTCCAGCTCGGCGTCCCCTCCTCAGTCATTAGGCGGCTCGGCATCCCCTCCTCAGTCATTACCCGGCTTGACATCCCCTCCTTAGTCATTAGGCGGCTTGACCGGGTAATCCAGTGTAAGATGGATTGTCTCCTTGACATTTCAGAAATTTATTATTAATAATAAATTTATGAAATATAATGATCTGGAAACGTATATTCAAGGGCCGGTTTTTTCCCGTCAGGATCTCCTGCTTTATGGGCTAACCGTTTATGATTATCAACTGACCCTATGGGTAAAAAAGGGCTACCTGATAAAACTGAAAAACGGGATATATGTTTTTGCCCGGAAGGCGGAGCGCATAAAAAAGGAAGAAATCTCCTGTCTTTTGTATCAGCCGTCTTACATCAGTCTGGAAAGCGCGTTGGCCCATTATGGTTTTATACCGGAAATCGTATATGCTCAGGTTGGCGTGACCGCCAAGATTAACCGGACCTTTGATAACGATTTCGGCCATTTTATCTATCGCCATGTCAAAAAGTCGCTCTTTTGGGGTTATAAAACGGTCCCAACGGATAATGGGTTTTACTTGCTGGCCGAACCGGAAAAAGCCTTGCTGGACTATTTTTATCTGAACCTGAAAAAGATCAACAGCATGGCGGACATAGACGCCATCCGGTTGAACCGGGACCGCCTGCGAAGGCATGTGGATGAGAAACGGTTTCGTAAATACCTGGCGGCGTTTGGGGGAAAAAAACTGGAGCGTTGGGCGCTGACATGCTTACCATAGACCAGATTGCGTCCTATTTCCCGGAAAACGTTTTCCGGCGCAACCCTGAAGGGGCTCTGGTGGAATACCTGCAGTATGAGTTGCTGGACTCCCTGTTTAAAAACGCGGGGTCGGCGCACTTGAGTTTTATCGGCGGAACCGCCATTCGCATCCTGCATCAGAGCGTTCGGTTTTCCGAAGATTTTGATTTTGACTGTTTCGGCCTGGACTTTACTGATTTCGAAGCGCTGCTGGCGGATGCCTGCAAAGACATGGAATACAGAGGCTTTGAAGTTGAATATCGGGTTGTCGAGCGTGGCGCGTATCATTGTTATATTCGTTTTCCGGAGATTCTCTTTCGGGCTGGGATCAGTCCGGAGAAGGGGAAGAAGATTCTTCTACAGGTTGACAGCGAGATAAAGGAACCGCATTATACCCCCCGGGTGGTCATGCTCAACAAGTTCGCTGTTTTCCGGCGCATCCTCGCGGCGCCGCCGGAAATTCTGCTGGCACAGAAAATGATGACTGTTGTGTTGCGTAAGCGGGAGAAGGGCCGTGACCTTTTTGATGTGTCTTTTTTGCTGGGGTTGACCCGCCCGGATTTTGATTACATCCGGAAAACGCTGGGCGTGGATGCTGAGGCGTTTTGCCGCATGTTTACCGAGCGGCTGGAAATGCTTGACTTGGATTTTCTGGCGCGTGAGGTGGAGCCCTTTTTGTTTACCCCGGATCAGAAAGACCGGGTGCTTTATTTCCGGGAAACATGGGACAGCCAAAGGCTAAAAGGGTGATAGGGTGTCAGGGTTTTATGGTTTTACGGGAGGGTAGGCTGGTGATTTATGAGGCGTTGTTCTGGATATGGTTCGGGTTGATAGCGGTTTTTTCGCTTATGCCCGGAAAGACCCTTGAGGGCACAGGAATTGTCTTGTCGTCGACCGGGTTCTGGGAGCACATTCTGGCCTATGGGGTGCTGGCTGTTCTGGGGGCCAGGGCGTATGCCGGTCGAAGGCTCGGGATAATCCTGGCGGGTGCGTTATTGGTCAGTGTCGGGTTTGAAATGATTCAGTTTTTGTTTCTGGAACGTACCTTTAATCCCATGGATGTGGCGGCCAATGGAATCGGGTTGGGGACAGGGTGGCTAAGTTTTAAGGTTTTAAGGTGTTAAAGTGTTAAGTGTCGTCATTCCGGGCTTGACCCGGAATCCAGTATAAAATTGATATTATTCATTTTTTCTGGACCCCGGCTCGGGGGCCGGGGTGACAGAATAAGATAGAT
>CAYSMV010000022.1:0-5275 GCA_964432245.1 uncultured Desulfobacterales bacterium | reverse complement strand
AACATCGAAGCCGAGGAGTCTATTTTAAGCTCGATCCTTATTGATCCGGATACGGCCGCGCTGTTTGACACCCTTGAAATTCTGTCCGCGGAAGATTTTTATAAAACCGCCCACCAGAAAATTTTTTCCGCCATCCATGACCTGGTGGTTAAAAACCAGCCGGTCGACCTGATTACGGTTAAAAACCACCTCCAGGAAGCCGGAACGCTGGAGGAGATCGGCGGCGGGACCTACCTGGCAACCCTTGTCGAGTCCGCTCCTTACGCCGTAAATATCAGGCATTACGCGACCATCATCAAAAACAAGGCGGTATTGCGGCGGCTGATCGAGAACTCCAGTGAAATCGCCAAGAAATGTTTTGAAAATCCTTCGGACGTGGAAAGTGTTATCGATTTCGCCGAAAGATCGATTTTCAGAGTAGCCGAGAACAAGGCCGGCAAAGCTTTCTTTCAACTCAACCAGATTATCCAGACCAACATCGCTACCATTGAGACCAACCAGGGGAAATGGATTACCGGCGTGGCCAGCGGATTTGAACGGCTGGACAACCTGACTTCCGGGTTTCAAAACTCCGACCTGATCATTATCGCCGCCCGGCCCAGTATGGGGAAAACCGCTTTTGCCCTGAATATTACCCGCAATGTCGCCGTTTCGGCCAGTATTCCGGTCGCTTTTTTCTCCCTGGAAATGTCCAAAGAGCAGCTCTCCATGCGGCTGTTGACGTCCGAAGCCCGGGTAAACGCTTTTCATTTGAGAAGCGGACATATCAGCAAAAACGACTGGATTAAAATTACCGATGCGGCCAGCCTGTTCGATTCGGTGCCGATATTCATCGATGATTCGGCCGGGCTGACCGTCATGGAGATCAGAGCCAAGGCGCGGCGGATGAAAAAAGAAAAAAACATCGGCCTGATTGTGGTTGATTATCTGCAGTTGATGCGGCCCACGGAGACCGGGGAACGGCGGGACCTGGAAGTTTCTGAAATGTCAAGATCATTAAAGGGTCTCGCCAAGGAACTGGATATTCCCATTATTGTTCTTTCCCAGCTTAACCGGGCGCCGGAGCAGAGTCATGACAAACGCCCTCTGCTTTCTCATCTGCGCGAGTCGGGCTCCCTGGAACAGGATGCCGACGTGGTGCTGTTCATTTACCGGGATGAAGTCTACAACAAAAACGAAGAAAACCCCAACCGGGGCATTGCTGAAATCATTATCGGCAAGCAGCGCAACGGTCCCATCGGAAAATTGTTTCTACAGTTCGAACCGGCCTATACTCGTTTTCAGAATCTGGCTTCTGAAAACTATCCGGAAGAAACGTAATGACGTCCGCGAATAGATGAAAAACAGACTGGAAGGCCATGCCTCCGGCCTCAAGCCGGGTCAGATACGCCGCCTGAACAATCTTTTCCGGCGAAAAATTCCACCGCAATACATCGTCACCCCGGAAATCTCCCGTGAAATGCTCGACCTGTCCCATGAAATCAGACGGCAGATTGCTCTTCTGGTGGACCGGCACGGCCGGGTGGTCGACGTTCTGATCGGTGATCATGCCGGTATCGTTATTCCCGATATCAGCCATTACCGCACCGCCCCCGGCAGGTTGCGGGGATTAAAATGCGTCCACACTCACCTCAAACAGGAACCGCTGAGCCGCGATGACCTGACCGACCTGGCCTTGTTGCGGCTGGACATGATGGCCGCCATCGCCGAAACCGAAACAGACGGCATGTTCCAGGTCAGCGCGGCTCATATTCTGCCGGGCGGAACAGACCGGGCGTCTTATAAAGTTCTGGCGCCACTGTCGCCCAATGAACTGGATATCGACTGCGATAAACTGATCGCCGCCATTGAAGACGAGCTTGGCCAGGCGGGGCCGCTCCGCGCGACCGGAAAACATGAAGAAAGAGCCGTTCTGGTGAGCGTCACCACCGAACCCGGAAGCAAGGCCGAAGAGTCCTTGAAAGAACTGGCCGCCCTGGCGGCATCCGCCGGGATTGACGTCGTTGATATCGTCCTGCAGCAGAAGAAAAGCGTTGACGCCAGATTCCTGATGGGCCGGGGCAAGTTGAGCGATATCGTCGTTCTGGCGCTCCAGAAGTCGGTCAACCTGCTGATTTTCGATCAGGAGCTGAATCCTTCCCAGATCCGATCCATCGCGGATCAGGTGGAGATCAAAGTCATCGACAGAACCCAGTTGATCCTTGATATTTTCGCCCGCCGGGCCCGGTCCCGGGAAGGCAAATTGCAGGTGGAACACGCTCAGTTGAAATACCTGCTGCCGCGTCTGGCCACTAAAAACACGGCCATGTCGCGACTGACCGGCGGTATCGGCGGCCGCGGGCCCGGCGAAACAAAGCTTGAAATCAACAAAAGACGGGCCCGGGAAAAAATCTTCCGCCTGGAAAAGGATCTGGCCGCCATCAAGGAGCAGCGCCGGCAGCAGCGCACCCTGCGGGTTAAAAAAAGTTTACCCGTGGTGTCAATTATCGGCTACACCAACGCCGGCAAATCAACGCTGCTCAACACCCTGACAAAAAGCGCCGTGGCCGCCGAAGACCGCCTGTTCATGACCCTGGATCCTTCCAGCCGTCGTCTGAAGTTTCCCCGGGATATCGAAATTATCATAACGGACACGGTGGGGTTTATCAGAAACCTTCCCGGAGAATTGATGGCGGCGTTTCGCGCCACCCTGGAGGAGCTGGAGCACGCGGACCTGTTTATCCACGTGGTCGATATCAGCAATGATCAACATGAAAGCCAGATCGCGGCCGTAAAAAAAATATTAACCGAGCTGGATCTGGACGATATACCGGTTATCTACGCCTTGAACAAACAGGACCGGGTAACCCCGGAAACCGCGGTGCGCCTGTCCGGCGCCATCGGCGGTATATTGATTTCGGCCAACGACGAAACCACGCTGAAGCCGTTTATCCGGGTGGTTCAGGAACGCGTCGAACAGATCGCCCGGAACAACGCCATGTATAATCCGTAAAAGCTGCTCCTTGAATCCCTGCCTTGCGGCCTTTGGCGGGATCGGGGAACAAAAACAGTCAGATTCTGACAGTTGATTATCAGTTGACAGATCGACTTGAAAATGTCATATTATTCACATATGTCAATAGATCTTGAGTATGTGAAACAAGTAGGCATCGGAGCCGCCTGTAAAGGAGCCGCGAAGCTCCGGTCCTGTTTCGGCAGAACTTTTGAAATAAATAAAAAAGGAGAAAAGGACCTCGTTACGTCGGCCGACACCGCTTCTGAAGCCGCCATTATTCAAACGATTAAGACCAGATTTCCGGATCATTCCATTCTGGCCGAAGAAAGCGGACAGACAGGCGGAGCCACCGGATTGCAATGGATCATAGACCCGCTGGACGGAACCACGAATTTCGCCCACGGGCTCGGTAATTACGCCATTTCCATTGCTTTTGCCATTAAAGGCGAAATAGCGACGGGCATCGTCCTGAACCCGGAGACCGGGGAACTGTTTACGGCGGTGCGGAACAAGGCCGCCGAGTTGAACGGCCGTCCGATTCATGTGTCCTCCATAAAAACCATATCAGGGGCCTTGCTGGTGACCGGCTTTCCTTATAACCTCAAAAATAACCTGCCATCTCTTGTCGCACGTTTTGAGCGCTGCCTGGCTGCGGCTCAGGGCATCAGAAGACTGGGCTCGGCCGCGCTGGATCTCTGCTATGTCGCCTGCGGCCGGTTTGACGGATTCTGGGAAGAAAAGTTAAACCCCTGGGATACGGCGGCGGGCATGCTGATAGCGCGTCAGGCCGGCGCGACGATAACCGACTTTTCAGGCCGGACCTTTTCCCCGGAAAAAAAAGAACTGCTGGCGACAAACGGCATTATTCATGAATCCATGCTGACACTGTTAAAAGGATAAGAGGTAAGCCATGAGTGATATCCCAGAATCGATGACTGGAAAAGACCAAATCGGGTGTCTTGGAAATTTTAATCCGCATGATAACTTCTGTTACCGTAAATGCCCCTTATCCCTGCGCTGTATAATAGAATGCAATCGTAGAGCCCGCCTGGAACAGTTCATGGAAATTCTGGAATTCGAGGATATAGGGCCGGTTGACTTCCACTGATCCTTAAGACCGGATTTCCGTCGGGAATATCTTTCCGGGATTCAGAATATTAAAGGGGTCAAAAACCGCTTTAATGCTTTTCATCAAGGCCATCTCCGTTGCGCCGATCTCTTTTTTCATGTAAGCCGCCTTGGTAATGCCGATACCGTGTTCGCCCGAAAGGGTCCCCCCCAGGCTGACGGTAAAATCAAACAGATCCTCGACCGCTTTCTCAGCTTTTTGCAGCTGCCGGCTGTCTTTCTTGTCCAGCATGATATTGACGTGGATGTTGCCGTCCCCGGCATGACCGAAACTGGCGGTAACCAGGCCGGTTTCTTCACCGATACGCTTTATCTTCTCAACCATATCCGGAATACGGTTTCTGGGCACCACGATATCCTCGTTGATCTTGTCCGGCGCAAAGGCGTAAAGCGCGGGAGAGATGGCTTTTCTGGCGCGCCAGAGATTGGCGGCTTCTTCCTGGTTATCCGCCGTTTTAACGTCAACGGCTCCATGGTCGGCGCATGTGCTTTGGAGTCGGGCCAGGGCGGCCCGGTTTTCAGCCGGAGACCCGTCGACTTCTATCAGCAGAATGGCGGCGGCGTCAAGAGGAAGACCGGCCTTGATGTTGGTTTCAACGCAACGGATGGAATTGTTGTCCATGTACTCGATGGTCCTGGGAATGACACCGTTTCTGATTATATGGGACACGGTTTCGGCGGCGGTCCTCATGTCATCAAAAACCGCCATCATGGTTCTGACCTCCTCGGGCAACGGCAACAGCCGCAAGGTTATTTCGACGATAATGCCCAGCGTCCCTTCAGAACCGGTAATCAGGCGGGTCAGGTCATAGCCGACCACCCCTTTGGCGGTCACAACGCCGGTATGGATCTGGTCGCCGGTGGGCATGACCACCTTCAGGCCCAGCACATAATCCCTGGTAACGCCGTATTTAACGGCGCGGGGACCGCCGGCGCATTCCGCGACATTGCCGCCCAGAGTTGAAAAAGCCGAGCTGGCCGGATCCGGGGGATAAAAAAGACCGGCCTCTTCAACGGCCGCGTGGAAATCGCCGGTGATGACACCAGGCTCGACCCGGGCTATCAGATTTTCCCGGTCGATTTCAAGAATCCGGTTCAGCCTGCTGGTCCCCAGAACACCCCCGCCGCTGACGGCCAGGGATCCGCCGGTCA
>CAYSMV010000021.1:0-2636 GCA_964432245.1 uncultured Desulfobacterales bacterium | reverse complement strand
AAAAAATCCTGTCCCTGCCGCCGAAAAAGGCCATGAACGCTATTATTGATTCGCCGGATGGCCTGGCCATCGTCCATTCCATGGCTGATCAGGACTTTCATCTTCTGGTGAACGAGATCGGCCCTGAAGACGCGCTGGAACTCCTGTCGCTGGCGTCAAACCGGCAATGGGAATATATCCTGGATATCGAGGCCTGGGAAAAAGAGCAGATCGTCGGCAAACCGGTGATCAAATGGTTTAGCCTGCTGATGGAGGCCGATAAAAACCGGTTCATCCGCTGGGTAACGACCGAAAAAACCGATTTTCTGGAATTGTTTTTGAATTATCATATTGAAAGCGGCCTGCGTGCTCATGATCAGGACCTTTCCGAAATCGGCGATGATTTTTTTACCTTTGACGACGTGCATTATGTCCGTTTTATCAAAAAAGATGTGCCCGGTGCGGTAACCGATGAAAAGGACGCGGCTTTCCGGGACGAGGTGCTGCTCCGGTTTCTGCGCCGGCTGGCGGATACAGACCACACGGCGTTTCAAAACCTTTTGTATTATACCGCCAGCGTCCTGCCGGCCGAGGCCGAGGAGGAGGCTTATCGTCTCAGAAACGTCCGCCTGGCGGAAAAGGGCCTGCCGTCGTTTGATGAGGCCATCGGTATTTATCAGCCAGCTAAAAAAGAAAGACCATTGCCGAAAAAACCGGCCGGAAAAACAATTATCGACATCAGCCTGCCGGTTCCTCTAACACCCACCGGCCTGGTTGGCAGAGAAACCGTGTTCTCCCGGGCGCTGACCCTGATCGACTCAACCCAGACATTGATCCAGCTGCAGACGGAATTCGCCGCCCTGTGCAACCGTCTGGCCATGGCCGATCAGTTGGCGATCAAAGAAAAACAGGATCTGGCGCATATTGTCCGAAAAGCCTGCGGCTTTCTTCATATCGGTTTTTCAGAAATGACCGGCCAGATATCGCCGGATCCGGTGAAAACGGCTTCGCTGATGACGAAGCATTATCTGGCCGATATTTTCAGAACCGGCTACAGCCGGGTAGTGACGATAAAAAACCGGGCTGATAAATGGCACCAGAACAGCTGGTGCCGCAAAAATAATTTGCCGATCAGCTTCTGGGGAGAAACCCGCCAGGGCATCCTCGCCGGATTACTGGTCAAGCGGCCGCTTTTCTGCGATGCCGGCCGCGGAGGCGTGTTCAGGGAATTTGAAAGCCCGGCGGATGTGACGACAGCGGAAAACGCGCTGGCGCAGATCATGGCCATAGACAGTCTCCTGATTATGGCGGATGTTGACCCCCGGCCGGTTTCTTATGAAGTATTGACGTTTGAGAACCTGCTGCTGACGCTGTGGGCCAGACACCGTCTGGGACTGCCGGAAGTCGTGGACTTTATCCCCATCAGGGAATTTCGTCCTTTTTTCATGGAACTGATGGGTGAAAGGGCCGGCCGCCTGGACGCAGCCATCGGCGATGACATGAAGGAATCGTTTCTTCTCTGGCTGGCGGGCCGGACCGGTCTTGCCCCGGCCGAAATCATACATTCGGCCGGTTCCGTGTTTGAGGCGCTCTTTGCCGGCATCGCGGAGGAATACGGCGCCGTGGCGCCTGAAAAAATCGTTCCCAAATTTATCAACCTTTTCCTGGTATGCTGATGCCTGACCTGCTGGCCGTTAAAACCGGACTTCTCGAGGCGCTTCGTTGTCCCGGTCATTGCCGGACCGGATGCCGGGCATCGGATCTGGCGACCGCTCTTGGCTGCGACCCGGAGGCCGTGACCCGCGCCGTCGTTGAATTAAATCAACAAGGCTATCAAATAAACGACGACCGGGGACGATGGCGCTTGGCCTTTTCTCCTGACACGCCCTTTCCTTTCGAATTTCCGGGCCGTCTGGAGAGGATGCATTACCAACCGCAAGCCTCTTCTACCATGGATATAGCCCGACAAATGGCGAACGCGGGCTGCCCGCACCTGACCGTAATCGTCACCGGCATCCAGACCAGAGGACGGGGACGGCTGGACAGAACCTGGTCTTCGGATGAGGGCGGCCTCTATTTTACCATCGTCTTGAGACCGCGGGAGGTCCGACCGGCCGAGGCCGTAAAATTCAATTTCATGGCTTCACTGGCCCTGGTCGAAACACTGCACGAAGAATACCGTATCGACGCGCGCGTGAAATGGCCCAATGACCTGATGGCGGGAGACCGCAAACTCTCGGGCATGCTTTCTGAAATTGACGTTGTCGGCGACACGATTAATTACCTGAACATCGGCATCGGGGTCAACGTCAATAACGACCCAACCGCCGTCGAGCCCCGGGCCGTGTCCGTCAAATCGCTGACCGGCCGCGCTTATTCCCGGACGCGTATGCTCGGTCTTTTTCTCGACAGATTCGAGGCAAATCTGCTGGCCCGGCCTGATTTTGCCGCGGTCATAACCGGCTGGAAAAAACACGCCGGCAGCCTGAACCGCGAAGTCACCGTCGTCACCCTCAAGGAAAAGCTGCGCGGTTTCGCCGAAGACGTGGACGACCGGGGTTCTCTGGTATTGCGGTTTGCGGACGGAACCCGGCGCTCCATTTGCTGCGGGGACTGCTTTTACGAAAGTCATTCTTCGTAATTAAAAGAGCAGTTTT
>CAYSMV010000020.1:0-2096 GCA_964432245.1 uncultured Desulfobacterales bacterium | reverse complement strand
CTCCCAGCCGCTCCGTCAGCGAAGCCGACCCGCGCTCGTCGCTCGCGATAACAGCCTCCGTGTTCAACGACCAGGCGGCGATGGTCTTACGATTATGGTCCACGCCTTTCAGTGGTTCTATGCTCTTTGTCTTGGTTTTGATTTCCAGAACGCAACGGTTCTGAGCGGCAAACATCGACACCAAAAGTTGGTTCAGGTCCGAGCACGCGTTCCAGATCGAGCTGTCGGTGAACTCACCTGTTCCGATGCGCATGATACCGCCGGATTGTCTGAAAATTCCGTTCAGCTCTTTGGCCATATCGTCATGATTAACATAATATTGAAGCAGGGGCGGATGGAAATAGGCCTGCAGAATGCAATAGGAACAGTCCATGGTGCAGAAACGGGCGATGTTCAAAATTTTGTAGCCGCAACACCGGTAATATTTAGTGCCCGGGCACTTTCTGACAAACGGTCCTTTGTTGACCGTCAGCAGAAGAGTCCGTTTGCCCGTCGACACGACGTCTCCGGCCGCGGATACGGCGGCAAACACCTCCTTCGGCGTCGCCACAACCACCTCCCCCGCCCCGATCCGTCGTGATACGGCCTCCGTTTCCGGATAATCAGCGGCAGCTGGGTCTATGTAAAGGGTCGAGATTTTCATGCCGGCATTACCTTCAAACCTGATATTGACAATTAACGACGAACATATTAAGCATGAACGCAGGCAATGTCAAAACAAAGGAGGGAAAGCAAGAAAGCCATGAAGATCACCATTATTTACGACAATACTTCCCGTGACAGACGCCTTACGGCCGACTGGGGGTTCGCCTGCCTGGTGGAAGCCTTTGACAAAAAAATTCTGTTCGACACGGGCGCCAACGGTAATATCCTGATGAACAACATCAAATATCTGAACATCGACCCGACGATCGTCAGCGACATCTTCATATCCCATGACCACTGGGACCACACCGGCGGTCTGCGGCACTTTACGGCCGTCAGAAAGACGACCTGTTTCATACCCGAGCCTTTTATGCAGAAAGAAGACATACCGACCATCCGTATCGGGGAAAAACCGCGGGAACTGTATGAAAACATCTGGTCAACCGGCACTCTGGCCGGCATCGAGCACTCCCTGGTCATCAAACAGGATAACCAAGCAATTGTCGTGGCGGGATGTTCCCATCCCGGCGTGGAGGCGATTCTGGCCGCTGCCGGAACCATCGGGAAAGTGACGACCCTGATCGGCGGTCTGCACGGTTTTAATAATTTTGAAGCACTGACCGGGCTGAGCAGGGTCTGCCCCACCCACTGCACCCAGTATACAGCTGAAATCCGCCAGCGCCATCCCGACATTTACGTGGAGGGCGGCGCGGGCAGCGTTTTTGATATCTGATCCGGCATTATTAAATATTGTCCGCGAATTCGAAAAAACACAAGCCGGGCAAAAACGGACAGCTTCATACATGCGCTTTCGCAACGCTCACCACACCCCGTTGTCTCCGGAAGCAAAGGCGCCGATGCCGTTGTTCCGGGCAGCGATATTCGTTCTGCTGCTGGTAATCGGGGGCGGTACGGCTATACGTATCTGCTCCACCTTTTCCAACCCGGCCTTTGATTTTGAGCACCCCGAAGGCCTGCTGATGAGTGATCCGGCGCTCCTCTTCTACCTGACCAAACAAATTGTTGAGGCCAATGGTTTTCCGCCCGGGGATTTTCGCGCCGATCGCCGCGTCGAACATCCGGACCCGGCCGACCTGCCGGCCATGTTCACCGTCGGCCAGGAGTTTTATCTGGCCTAGGGCTATCGGCTCTTCGGCAGCGGTCTTCCCCTGCACGTCTACTGCGTCATTGCCATGAGCCTCTTCGCCAGCCTGACCGCCATCGGCGTCTTCGGACTGGCCCGAGAACTGACCGGAAAAGCGGGCTGGGCGGCTTTTGCCGCGCTGATTTTCGGCTTAACGCCGGCCAACTACCGTACTATCGGCTTTATTCTCATGCGGGAAGACTTCAGCCTGCCGCTGTTCACCCTTCACCTGTGGCTGGCGGCCCGGGCCGCGCGCGTCAATACCCGATCCTCTCTCTTCCTGGCAGCCATGGCGCTTCTGGCCGCT
>CAYSMV010000019.1:0-11810 GCA_964432245.1 uncultured Desulfobacterales bacterium | reverse complement strand
CGGTGCTGGCGGCCGGGCTGGGGCCGACTCAGATCCTGGGCACGGTCTTTGACGGCATTGCCCGGCATACCAGGGAAGGATATGCCTTTCAGCAGCGATCGGCCGAGGCGGGTTTCAGGCAGGCCGTTTTTGAGCGGGATGATCCCTTCGGCGATTTCGGCGGCAGCACCTTTAAAGGGTAGGCGGTAAAATCTTTAAAAGGGTCAAAAAGGAAATCAGCGCAATAAACAGGGCTTAAAATATGGATACCGAACAGTCAGGGCCGGTTTATTATCCGGCGGCCATGGTGAATATCACCAATAAATGCAACCTGCGGTGCCGGCACTGTTTTGTTTTCCGGGAAGGCAATCCGGTTGACCGGGAAAACGAGATGGATACAACAACCATGCTGGAAACGCTCAAGGGTTTGCAGCAGAAACATTATATTCACACCATGCTCTGGATGGGCGGCGAGCCCCTGCTGCGGCCCGATGTTCTGCGCGAAGGCATCAAGCTGTTTAAGAAAAATCACATTACCACCAACGGCACCATTGACCTGATCGATCTGCCGGATTGCATTTATGTCATCTCCATTGACGGGCCGCCGGAAATCAACGACGCTATCCGGGGCAGGGGCACTTTTGCCAGGGTCATGGAGACGCTCTCCCGGGTGCCGGAAAAATTCGGCTCAACCGTCATGTGCCAGTGCGTGGTGACAAAATTAAACGAGGACCATCTTGAGGATCTGGCTAAGCGGTTGATGTCTACCCGGCTGGAAGGAATGACTTTCTCGTTTTATGTTCCCAACAAGGTCGATTGTTCCGAGTTTACCTGGGGTTCCCTGGAACGGCGGGATAAGGCTGTTTGTGAGGCCTTGAGGCTGAAAGAAAAGTATCCCCAATTTATCTGGAACTCCCGCCGCACGCTGGAGTTGACGCTCTCACAGAACGCCAGGGCGATAACCGACAAATGCCCGGCCAGACAGTATGTCCTGCCCCTGTATCTGGAAGGCGACCACTTTGTCAGCCCTTACTGCTGTTACGGCAATGACGCCGACTGCGACCTCTGCGGCGCCTGGGTGGTTTTTTATCTGGCCGACAAGCTGGGCATGGGAAAGAAAGCCTGATCCGGGAAAAGCGCACCTCAAGGATTTCCTTGCAGTGCCCGAAAAAACGGATAGAATATCTCTCCGCCGCTCCACCTCCGAAGGCGATACAAGACTCCGGGCGTAAGAGCCGGGTACATGATCAATGATTTGTCCGTTTGGGAGGCCTATGAACCATTTTGCCGCTACAATCCTGCTGCTGTGCTGCAGCAACGTGTTCATGACGTTCGCGTGGTATGGGCACCTGAAGAACCTTTCCCACAAGCCCTGGATCATCGCCGCCCTGGTAAGCTGGGGCATCGCCCTGTTTGAATACCTGCTCCAGGTTCCGGCCAACCGCATCGGTCATACCGTTATGTCCGTGGGCCAGCTTAAAATCCTGCAGGAAGTAATTACCCTGACGGTCTTTGTCCCGTTTTCCCTGCTTTATCTGAAGGAAAAACTCTCCGTTGACTACCTGTGGGCCGGGCTCTGCCTGATGGGGGCCGTTTTTTTTCTTTTTAAGGGAAAGCTGCCCGGCCCCTGATCCAAAGCGTTTTTAAAATTTCCTGGCCGAACCGAGGAAATTTAAGGCGATTGAAAATCCCCGTGTTTTTAAATTGATTTTTTGCGCGGAACAGACCATGCTGACGCGTAAAGACGAAGTTAAGGCGCGGGCATTCTATGGTTTTAAACTATATTTTCATCGCTTTCTTTCTGATCGCTTTTGTTGCCGCGCTGGGGCGTTTTTTCATTGCCGGCGATTATGAGATTTTTTCGCGCCTGATCGATTCCACCTTTGAAATGCCGAAAACCGGTTTTGAAATATCGCTGGGCCTGACCGGCGTGCTGACCCTCTGGCTGGGCATCATGAAAATCGGCGAAAAAGGCGGGATCATTCAAATCCTGTCCCGGCTGATCGGCCCGCTTTTCAGCAGGCTTTTCCCCGAATTGCCGCAAGGCCATCCGGCCGTCGGTTCCATTCTCATGAACCTGGCCGCCAACATGCTGGGCCTGGATAATGCCGCCACGCCCGTGGGTCTGAAAGCCATGAAGGAAATGCAGGCCGACAACCCGGATAAAAACACGGCCACCAATGCCATGATCATGTTTCTGGTGCTGAACACCAGCGGCCTGACCCTGATCCCGATCAGCATCATGGTGTACCGGGCGCAACTGGGCGCCGTTGATCCAACCGACGTTTTTATCCCCATTCTGCTGGCGACTTCTTTTTCCACCCTGGCCGGCCTGATCAGCGTCTCCATTTATCAGGGCATCAATCTGTTTGACAGGGTCATACTGGCTTATCTTGGTGTAATTACTGTTTTTATTGTATCGCTGGTTGTTTACCTGAGTACTTTGAGCCAGGACCGGATCAGGTTATACAGTTCGGTTGCCGCTAATTTTATTCTGTTTGGAATCATAATCAGTTTCCTGCTTCTGGCGGCCTGCCGGAAAGTAAATGTTTACGAAGCCTTTATCGACGGCGCCAGGGATGGTTTCGGCATAGCCGTCAAGATCATCCCGTATCTTATTGCCATCCTGGTCGCCATCGGGGTCTTCCGGGCTTCGGGCGCCATGGATTTCGTGGTGGAAGGCATCAGCCGGCTGCTGGAGATATTACAGCTGAATACCGATTTTGTGGCGGCCCTGCCGACTGCTTTGATGAAACCCTTAAGCGGCAGCGGCGCGCGCGGCATGATGGTGGAGGTCATGTCCACATACGGCGCCGACTCTTTTGTGGCCCGCGTCGCCTCAACCGTGCAGGGCGCCACGGACACGACTTTTTATATTATTGCCGTTTATTTCGGATCTGTCGGCATAAAGAACACCCGCTACGCCGTTACCTGCGGACTTATCGCGGATTTTGCCGGCATAACCGCCGCCATCCTGCTGGCCTATCTGTTTTTTTATTGAGCCCTCGAGTCCGGACCGGTTATCGCCGGCAGGGAAATCGTGTAACGCAACATAATAGAAGGAGGCCACACCATGAAAACTCTCATCATCTGTTTTTCACAAACCGGCAATACCCGCAAGATCGCTGAACGCATTTACGACGGCATCATCAGGGCCGGAAGCGAATGCGATCTGAAAACGTTAAATGAGACGGAATCGGTTTGTTTTTCCGGTTATGATTTGATTGGAATCGGCGCGCCGGTATTCTGGTATAAAGAGCCCTTTAACGTGCAGGATTTTCTCGAGGCTTTGCCTGAACAGAACGGTCGGCAGTGGTTTGTTTTCTGCACCCATGGAAATGTCATCGGCAATTTTTTCCCGTCGGTAACGGAAAAATTAAATAAAAAGGGCGCCACGGTCATCGGTTTTCACAACAGTTATGCCAACATAACCGTTCCTTTTTATCCCGAGCCAAGCTATACCTCCGGTCATCCGGATGCTATTGACCTGAAACAGGCCGAATCCTTCGGCGCAGAAATCGTGGAGCGCAGCCTGAAAATAAAGGAGGGCCAGAAGGGCCTGATCCCGGAGCCGGGGCCGGTCTCTTCTCCGGAATGGATCGAGGAGGGCAGGATGATGACCAGGGAAATGATCGGGCAAATCCTGCCGAAATTCAGCATCAATACCGAAACGTGTATCCAGTGCCGCGAATGCGAAGAAAACTGTCCGGTCCACGGGATCGATATCGACGCCGAGCCGCCGCGCATTCAGGACCCCTGTATTTACTGCTGGCGTTGCGTGACGATCTGTCCGACGCTTTCCGTGGAGGCCGACTGGGAACCGCTGGTCGCCATGGCGCCCGCCAATTACGCCCGCTACAAAAAGGAGCTGGATAAGGCCGCCGCGCGCGGTGAATTTCGATGGTTGATGGATCCGGAGACCGTTGTTTTTGACGATCCGCTTTATAAGCAACGTCAACGGGAAATCGGGAGAAAACGGAGTGAGAAACAGGAAAAGCGGGAATAATATCATGATTAACCATCCTGATATCAGAAACGCGCCTGGAGATGTCCGGGCCGGATATGATGAATATCGGGGTGTCGCGGGGAGGTTCTGATGGAGGATATAACCGGAAAAATCATTCAGGCCCTGGAATCGGCGGGAAAATTTTCAAGCGCCTCGGAAATCGCGGAAGCCATTGACGATAAATCGGCCTGCGATATCGACCGCCGGCGTCTGACCATGATCTACCAAACCATCATGCGGCTGATCGACGACGGCTGGCTTGATTTTGACCCGGATGACCCCCTGCGTTTCCGGCTTAAAAAATAAGGGCACCTCTAAAAATTGCCTTTTGGCTCGATTGACGGCGTTGTGCTCAAATTTTAATCCTCGAAATACTTCAATATATTTCTGCGGTTAAAATTTTTGCACGCCTTGACCTTGAACCAAGATTCTAATTTTTAGAGATACCCTTAAGCTTTACTTTTTGATTGGTTTTAGCAAATCAGAATAAATCATTGGTCAGCTGATGATCCTGCCTTCCGCGTAACGAATTAATTTTGATACTTTTGTTATCGCGGGATGCATCAAATATCTGGTGCTGATCAGCGCTAACAACTTCACGATTTTTCTTTTTATCTTCGTCCCCATCCAGGGATGGAGAGAGCTCTTCAGGTCCACGCGAAAAACCAGATTAATAATTATCATGACGATATGCGGAGGAAACAGCGTGCGACGCAGGATGCTCGGCAGAGCGTAAAAATTTTTGTTGATCGCTGAATAGGCGGCATCAATTTCAGCCTTCTTCATTTTGGGACTGTCAAACAAGGCATGCATCGCGTCATAAAGATGCCACTCTTTGGTCAGGTAGACGCCCCTCTCCATGAGACTTGCGGATAAGGGCGTAGCAGGCAGAGGCGTCAATATATACAACAGCAAAAGCGGCACCCTGGCGCTGTCGCAGAAATGGAGAATTTTACGCGCCGCTCCGCGATCATCATTATCAAAACCGATAATCATGCTGACAAAGGGCTCGATATGATGACGTTTTAAATTTCTAATCGCTTCTCTTGCGGAGACGTTAAAATTAATATTTTTTTCTGATAATTGCAGGTTAACCGGGTCCACTGTTTCAACGCCCAGATAGAGGAAAAGACAACCGGCATCCGCTGCCGCCTTGACCAGTTCCGTATCATTGGCCGCCTTGAGATTGAATTGTCCTCCCCACAATTTGTTAAGGGGCTTCATTTGTTTAAACAAATTCAGGGTGTATTCCCTGTCAGCCGAAAGATTATCATCGACAATAAACAGAATTTTACCGGCCTGTTTTATGTCCGCGATCACATCGGAAACCGGACGTTTACGGTAGCTTCGCCCGTAAAAAGCGGATACGGAACAAAAATTACAACTATAAGGGCACCCCCGGGTTGCATTTACCGGATACAAAGGTGCCATGTAATTATCCATCTTCAGCAGATCATACCGGGGGATGGGCAGATTTTTCAGGTCGCTGTGTTTATCTCTTTTATAAATGCCGTGAAGACTGCCGGCGACCGTATCGGCTATAATTTGATCTATTAAACCTTCGGCTTCCCCCTGGACGACGGCGTCACAATGAAGTAAGGCTTCTTCCGGAAGTGCAGACACGTGAAATCCGCCCATGACAACCGGCACCCCTCTTGCTCTGAATCGATCCGCAATTCTGTACCCCTGCGTGACCCGTGATGTAATCGCCGTGATACCCACCAGGTCGACCGGCTCGTCATAATCCAGTGGCTCCAGGCCCTCTTCGATAATTTCAATTTCATGCTCTTGCGGGAGAAGAGCCGCCAGATAAGGCAGCGTCATGCCGGGAATCAATTCCTGACGAAGTCTGATAGGATTCCCTTCCGGGTCCAGTTGCCCGGGATTAATCAGTTTGATTTTCATTCTATAGTCTGGCTGATGATTATTTTTTTAAATTTGTCAGTTCCAGATTAAACTAATTGTTACTTATAGAACATTAGCGTTTTCAAGAAAAGCGTAAACAGACATGAAACAACAATTCCGTTCTCCCCGGTTTTTTGTGTCCATTCATTTACCTTGGATGGCACATGAAGCGGTTTCCAGGCCAGAAATGTGAATTTTTTCGTAATGCCAGGGGGAACAAGGGGAATTGCGGGAAAAGGCCATTTATGGATAAAAGCTGTTTAATAATGTTTTTGATATCGTGCCAATTTATGATTATATTAAACTTGTTGGTTCATGCCGATTTAGTCGACGTTTAAGGTTCCATGATCCAAGTGGCAAAATGAAATACGGTAGCAGGGAGCATGCGAATCCTTAAAAGGCCGTTTGATCCGATAACCCTTGGCCTTTTGAGCTCCACGCGAAGATTGGACTTAAGAAGAACCGGCTACTGGGATAAAAAATCACATAGGGCGCTCCTGAAAAGATTTGTGCATATTTATCGTAGTCAAGACAGGAGAAGAATCATTCAAGCCATAAAATGAAGATAAAACTGATCAATCCCGGGCAACTGGACCCGGAAGGGAATCCCATCAGACTTCGTCAGGAACTAATGCCCGGCATGACGCTTCCTTATGTGGCGGCCCTTTTCCCGCGGGACCATGAAATTGAAATTATCGAAGAAGGCTTAGAGCCAATTGATTACGATGAGCCGGTCGATCTGGTGGGCATAACGGCCATGACCTCACGGGTCACGCAGGGATACAGGATTGCGGACAAATTCAGAGAAAGAGGAGTGCCGGTTGTTATGGGCGGATTTCATGTGTCCGCTCTTCCGGGAGAAGCATTAAAACACTGTGATGCCGTAGTCCAGGGAGAAGCCGAAGGTTTGATAGACCGGATTATATCCGATACCATCGCCGGCAGGCTTCACGGCATTTACAAAAGAGATAAACACAGCGACCTGAAGCATCTGCCCACCCCCAGGTATGATCTATTGAAGATGCATAACTATATAGTTCCTTTGTATCCGGTAAACGCGACGCGGGGATGCCCGTATCGGTGTAATTTTTGCTCGGTATCCGCTTTTTACGGGCAAACCTACCGTAAACGACCGGTTTCCGATGTAATCGCGGATATGAAACAGGCCGGTAAATTTGTGGTTATTGTCGACGATAATCTCTCGGTTGACAGGGCCTATGCCCTGAACCTGTTCGAGCAGATGAAGCCCCTGAAAAGATTGTGGGGAGGACAATTCAACCTCAAGGCAGCCAATGATCCGGAGCTGGTAAGGGCGGCGGCGGATGCCGGTTGCCTTTTCCTCTATCTCGGCGTCGAAACGGTTGATCCGCTTAACCTGCGATTATCGGAAAAAGAAATTAACCTTGATGTATCGGCGAAAGAGGCGATCAGGAATTTGAAACGCCACCATATCGAGCCCTTTGTCAGCATGATTATCGGCTTTGAGAATGATGATCGCGGGACTTCTCGAAAAATCATTCGTTTCTGCGACAACGCCAGGGTGCCGCTGCTGCTGTTATATATATTGACGCCGCTGCCCGCTACGCCTTTATCCGCCAGGCTTGTGGAAGAAGGCGTTGATTTGAAAAAAGATTGGCATCTTTATGACGCGACCCATGCCTTGTTCGACACGCCGAAGATGAACGCGGCTGAAATCGATGCCGCATATTCAACGATTAACAGAAGTTTTTATTCCCTGCCGAGCATCCTGCGTCGCACCTTGTTCCCTCCGCATATTGTCATGATGATCATCAATCTGGTTTTTCGCGTGGACCTGAAAAGGTCTCTTCATCCCTGGATGGGCACCAAGATCAAAAGCAATGTGCTGGATTTGTTAGTACGGACTTTCTCCGATTTTTTGACGCATCCCGCGGTAAAAAAAATCTCAAGGATCATTCGTTACGCGGAAGGCAGAATCATCAATTAACCGGTTTTGTCGGCCGGTATTAGATCCCAAAAGCGCGCTGCCGTTGAGAACCGGCTGATCGGTTCACCGACGAAAGAACCTCAGCCATGCCCGGATATTATTTTTAAGAAGGATAAACGGCCGATTATAAATTTACCGCGTGCCTAAAGTGCTTTTTGCCAATTCCCGGTAAAAAGCAGTCTGGCGGAGATTCTCCAAATCCATGTCCGATTGCAAGTTCGCCCAGTTATCATAACCTTTTTCAACGGCACTCTTGAGCGCGGTTACGGCCTTGTCGATCTGATTCTGCCTGGCATAAAGGCAGGCTAAATTATAATCTATTGATGGATCGTGCGGCATCAGCCTGGAAAGATGCTGATTTTTTTTTGCAGCAAGATCGTTGGCTTCAATCAGGGCATATAAGTTTCCTAACCTGTAAAGCAACTCAGCCCGGTCGCCGTTTCTGTTTAAGATTTTTTCCAGCCGGTTGATTTCAGCCTGTACGGTTTTGATTTTTTCTCTGATTTTTTCAAGATTTGCTTGAGCCAGGGCATAGGTATTGTCTATTTTAAGGGCTCTGCTGATGCAATCCTTGGCCTGAAGAAGACGACCGTTTTGAAAAAACGATATGCCCAGATTATTTAAGGCTTTAACCGACCGGGGGTTCAAGCTTAAGGCCTTTTGAAAATAGTGGATGGCATTGCCGGTTTCCCCGGTTTTTTGACACAACGACCCGAGATCGATATGAGCCGATTCAGAATGAGGATTCAGCCGTAAGACCTGTTCCAAATGGTGTCTCGCCAGAGCATAGTTATCAATTTGCATATATGCCAAGCCCAGGAGCGAGTGGGCTGTTTCTGAATCGGGATTGATTTTGACTGCCTTCCGGAAATGTTCTATGGCTTTGTTGATCTGCCGGTCTTGTTGAAGGGCTTTTCCCAGGCAGATCCGCGCTTCTTCGTTATCGGGATCAAGGCTGACGGCTTCCCGAAAAAATGTCAGGGCTTCATCGGGCCGGTTTTGGTTTAACCATAAGTTGCCCAGATTGATATAGGGCGTAATATAATTACGATCCAATCGTCTTCCCGACTCAATCGCTTTCTTATAATGCATGATCGCCATTTCGATTTGGCCGGCTTTTTTGAAAGAAGCACCCAGATTATTATGGGCGATCGGAGAACGAACTGTTTTCCGGACGCAATCCTGAAATAAGCCGACATCGTCGGACCAGAGGGCATTTCTTTGCCGGGTCCAGAAGCTACAGGTAATAATAAAGAGGGCCAGTAAACCGGTTACGATCCATTCTGATTTGATATGCCGGTATAGCAGGTGTACCAGTGCCACGGCAATGAAAACGGAAGGCAGATAGGTCCTGTGTTCGAAAATCAGGGCCAGGCCGACTGGAGAGGACTCGAGAGCCAGGTTGCTTAAAAACCAGACAATGGCAAAAGAGAATAGGCGGTTTTTCCCGGCCAGGCAGACAATTGAAAAAACCATCAGAGACAAGGCCGTCAGGGCAAGAAAGGTGGTCGGCGGATAAGCCAGCCCGTACGACAGGGGAAAATCGTAGATCAGGTTCAATCGAGCGGGATGGGGGAAAAACAGCAATGACAGGTAATAGACGATCACCCGCGGTTCGGTCAGAAGGCGTTGAGCCGGCGTAAAGCCTAGGGCGTTTTCATATCTATCCCGCATTATATCCAAGAAAGAACTGTTGACTAGGTAAATAACAGCGGCGATCAGCAATGCCGGGATTATTATAGCAATCCACCGTAGCTGCCGTTTTAACCAGGCGGTATCAAGGTTCTGGAAAAAATACCATTCATAAAAAAAAATCAAGACCGGCAGGGTGACGGTGATTTCTTTTGAAACCAGCCCGAACAGGCCGGAGAGCAGACAGAGGGCGTAAAGTATGCACCGCCGCGCACGATTTTTTCCAGCCATGGCATCCATCATCCGGCCCCGGATATAGAAGAAGAGCGACAGCATGTAGAACATGGCCGCCAGGGACGTCATGCGCTGAACAATATAGGTAACCGCTTGGGTATGAACGGGGTTGACCGACCAGAGGGCCGCAACCAGAAACGGGGCCGATGTGTTTTTGACCTTGCACAGGCAGAAGGTTCTCCGGGCGATTAAAAATAGCAGCAGGGTTGTGATGATATGGATGGTCAGGTTGACCACATGGTAACCTCTGACATCATAGCCGTGAAAATAGTAGTTGATGGCGAAAGTGAGGTTGGCCAAAGGCCGGCGGGGGTTCAGGCATTTAAACATGGATGTGATAATGTCGGGGGTAAGGGAGGTCATCCGGATATGGGGATTTTCAAGAATATTATTCGTGTCGTCATAGACAAAGGGCGCGTTGAAAGTATTGGCGTAGGCCAGAAAAACGAGCAGCGTCAGGGCGATGACCACCGCGGCGGTCAGATGTCTGGTAGCGGCGGCTGGGAAGGGCTTGATCATAATTGTTTTCATTTCTCTTCAAACCGTCCCGGATCGAAGCGCGTTTTTTTATTTTTTGGGCCGGCCGATAATATTTTTTTGCCGAATACCTGGAGTCGAAATTTCCATATGTTTTCTAAAAAGTCACGCACAAAGACCGGCCGGAATATCAGACGACGGCCGTACCATGCGATAAACTCAAGAGGATTCCGGAAGGGCAGTTTTGCAAGATTGATCAGGTAGGCCTGTCCCTGAATACGGTATACCTCATCGATATCAAAAAGTTGGGTATTGAAATCGGGTTTGAAAAAATTGTTGGCGTCTTTGTAAGAGTAGTCTTCGGTCACCATCCCCATTTCCACGCACTTTTGCCACAGCTCGGAACCTGGCAAGGGGGTGTAAACAAAGGGGATAAGATAGTCCACCCTCAAGCCCAGAGCGTAACGCATGGAATTTTTGATCTGGTCCAGGCTTTCCCCCGGAAAACCCAGAATAAAATAACCCAGGGTGGTGATGCCCATTTTTCTGGCCAGAGCGGCGATCTCTCTGGGTTTGTCCAGGGTAAAGGGTTTGCGGACATACTGCCGGAAAGATACCGGGTCTCCGGACTCAACGGCCAGGGTGATCTCGAAGCACCCGCTTTTTTTCATCAGGCCCAGCATCTCTTCATCCAGGGTCCACAGGGCGATACCGTTGGGCGTGTTCCAGGGCATGGCCAGCTTCCGGTCGATCATGCCCTGGAAAATGGCTTTTGCCCGGTCCCGGTCAGCGGTCAGGTTGTCGTCCTGCCATTTCAATTCCTGGATATTGTATTGGCTTTTCAGGTGCTCAATTTCGGCCAGCACGTTTTCCACCGAACGCTTGCGAAAACGGCTGCCCCAGTGCAGATGAGAGGAACAGAAGGGACACTTGAAGGGGCATCCCCGGCTGGTAACAATGGGGGTATTCCGTGTTTTCCGCCAGTGAAACCCCATGGGCAGCCGGGCCTTGAAATATATATCCATGGGCAGGAGGTCCCGGGCCGGAAAGGGCAGGGCGTCCAAGTCTTCGATCCATGTGGTGCGAGGGTTGATCCGGACGCCGCCGGTGTCTCGAAAGGCGATGCCGTCGATATTGTCTGTGGCGTCGCCGTTGTTATGAGCCGTAATGATCTGCCGCAGCCCCAGTTCACCCTCGCCCAGGACTACGTAATCCACCTCCGTTTCCCGCAACGTCTTTTCGGGCAGAAAAGAGGGGTGAGTCCCGCCGGTGGCGATAACCATGTCGGCGTCGATTTCCCGCCGGACGCGACGGCTGATCTCGGCCACGCAGGCGATCTGGCTGGAAAAGATGCAGGATATGCCGACCATGTCGGGAGCGTAAACGCGAATGCGGTCGATGATTTCATTCATGGAAATGCCGACCAGCTCCACCTCGCGGTTTACCGGCGCTGTCTGCCGGTACCCTTCGGCCACGCAATCCAGCAGCGCCACGTCCACCATGTCCCGGATATAGGCCCCCAGGCAGGCGATACCCATGGGGGGCGCCACC
>CAYSMV010000018.1:0-1546 GCA_964432245.1 uncultured Desulfobacterales bacterium | reverse complement strand
AACCCTGGAATATACAAATTGACCTCCCACCTTGTACACTCCAGGGTTTTTGAGTTTTTTCCGGGATAAGATTGATCCGTTCCTTATGCCGTCCCGGAAAAAACCGTCACCCACATACACATAAAACGAGAAAGAACAAATGTAAAAATATAAAGGGCGTCCCCTACTCCTGCCGGTCAGGGTCTGGTGGGCGGCCTTGATCTGCGCCATGACGGCGGCAAAGGCCTGGAACTGGCCGTCGCTGATGCTCCGGCCGGCGCCAAGGTCGGCCTTTATGCTTTTGGCCTGGCCGCGCAGGGTCTGGAGCAGGGTCTGCATCTGGGCTTCCGGGGAGGATCTGTCGGCGGCGGGGGAAGAGGAAGAGTCAGTGGACTGGAACAGAATGGTGGCGGTTGCGTCACCGGCCAAGGCCAAAGCCGGAAGCACGGCCGCGGCCATGCTCAGGCAGAATATGGCCAGGACAAAGAAGATGATGGTTGCGCATTTTTTTGTCATTGCCCGACTCGATCGGGCAATCCAGCACCTCCGTGGCCGTGTCGCATACATCGATGAAATTGCCTCCCTGCAAAGTCATTTTATCAATAACGATCAGAAATTTCTCTTGCTGTTCCAACCTTTCCCAAAGCGAATACGTCTTTTCTGATCTCTGCTTGCGGTCTTGATTTCCGTGGTTTTTGCGGCGAATAAATCTTTAAGTAGCACTCAAATCTGCCGGATTACGCGGTTATTGACTGCCGTTTTACAGGGACTTTGCTTAAAACGATCTCGCTGAGGTTAATTTTATGGCTGGCATTGTCAATATCGATCCCGGTTAATTTCCCATCATCGTCATAATCCAGAACAATGCCTTCTGAGATTTCCACGCTTTTCCTGCTCGGGGTTGACGACAAATCAATGTAAAGCGAATCGGTTTCCGGGTAATAGTTCAAATTCATAATCTAAACCTCCTGTCAGGAAAGGCATTATGGATAGTCTTTTTATCATCAAGCGTTACCACCCTCAATATCCGATCTTCCAATTCTTCAATTCTCCCCCAGAATCGATAACGATTATTTTCCTGACGCTCGACCTTAAGAGGATCTTCGATAACCTTGATGCACCATTCTTTTTTTAAATATGGCCTTTTCCGTAGAACCTCGTTTTCAAAATACGATGTGTATTGATATATCGACATAAATGCATGATAACCCAACAAAATTGGCCTGTAAATATTTCTTTCAGAAGGATGCGGGTTTCCTCCATGTCATTAATAGCTTAACCGCCCCCCGTTGACATCTCTTGTTCGGCCGCTATAATGCCACATCGCAAACGAATAGAAAAACTTTTTATCACAATATTAATTTTTCAATCATCCGGTCAAGTTTACCATCCGACTGGATCGAGTGGCCGGATGATGACACGATGAAAGACAGCCATGGACGGCATACTCTCTCAACAGGCAACCTTATTTCTGGCCGCTGTCGGCCGCTTGTTCAAATCCCGCATCGTTCTTGAAAACGCCTATCTGCGGCAGGAAAACAAAATCCTGCGCGGCAAGCTCGGCAGA
>CAYSMV010000017.1:0-6766 GCA_964432245.1 uncultured Desulfobacterales bacterium | reverse complement strand
TTGGCGTCAGTGCCGACCACCTCGGCCGAGAACTCCTGACCGTCTTTCAGCTTGACACTTATCTCGTCGGCGTCTTCAATGACGTGGTTGTTGGTGACAATATATCCTTTCCTATCAATGATGAACCCTGACCCCAGGCTGCGATGCCTGTACTCTCGATGGGGCTGGGAACCGAAAAAATCCTCGAAAAATTCATTAAAGGGATCGTTCTGCCCGAAAGGATGATTGAAAAAATGTCGATAAACATTGCCGCCGCCGTAAGTTGTGACGGTTTCTGTTCTTATATTGACCACGGCCGGGCTGACGGAATTGGCCAGGGAACTGAAAGATTCCGGAATCAGGTTGATGTTTGGTGAAACGGCGGAAAAGGCGACGGGCGCAAGGCACGACAGCCCCGTTATGACCACCATCAGCGCCAGTAAAACGGATAAACAACCGCTGAATTTTTCGGATTTACTATTTTTCATGTCAGTTTCCTCCTTGCTGATAGCTTTTTTCTTTTACGAATTTAATCCTCAGATCATGCAGGATATGACCGAGCAGTCTGCTTTCATCGTCCGTCAGATTGCCTTTTGTCTTTTCTTCCAGCATGGCCAGAATATCGATTGTCTGTTTGGCGATGGCAAGCTCCTTTTGCACGTTCCCGGTAACGGGGTCAGGTATGGCCCCCAGGTGAACCAGAGCCGAAGAATTAAGGGAAAAGATGAACGTTGAAAAATTGATGGCCGGCATGTCGCCTTTTTGTCTCGGTTTTTCCCCCTGCTCGTTTTTTAAAACAAATCCCGGGTCATCTGGTGAAGTCATTGTTCTCTCCGACTAAATTATGGCCAATAAAATATACTATTGGGAATTTTATGAAATATCCGGGTTAATCAGTCAGTTCAAACAACGTAACGTCTTTTACTGCCGGAAGGTTTTTTAACGCGGAAAGAACGGGACTGGAAATTCTCTGGTCGATTCTCAGGAAGATCACGTTTCGCTGGTTATCGCCTTTCTGCCCCACCTGCATCCGCTCGATATTGATGTCGTGGTCGCCCAGCAGCATGCCGATACTGCCGATGGCGCCGGGTTTATCAAGATTATGGATGATGGCGAAAAAGCCCGGGGTCGGTATCATTTCCAGGCGAAAGTCGTTGATGCGGATAACCCGGGGCTCTTTTTTCCCGAAAATTGTTCCTGCAATGGAATTGACGCCGCTGTTGGTCGTCAGATTGATGGTGACAAGGTTGATGAAATCCGTGGGCGCCTGATCAATGCTGGTCGTGATTTTCAGGCCCATGTCGGCCGCGAAGGCGCCGGCATTGACGAAGTTGATCGTGTGCTGGACAAAAGGCGTCAGAATTCCTTTAATGGCGGCGGTTGTTACCGGCTCCAGGTCAAGGTTAAGGAAATCCCCGGTGTATTCGACCGTTACCTCTTGCAGATGGCCACTGGCGAACTGGGATAGTACCGCCCCCATTCGCTCGGCCAGCATTATGAAAGGCGCCAGTTTGGAAATCAGTTCACCGGATACGGCCGGAACATTCACGGCATTGATGATGGTATTGTTTTTAAGGTACTCTATAATCTGTCTGGCGGCCGCTTCGGCGACGTTTACCTGGGCTTCCTTGGTTGAAGCACCCAGATGAGGCGTGGCGATTACATTGGGCAGCTGCAGGAGGGGACAGTCCCCCGGCGGTTCCGTTTCAAAAACATCCAGCGCGGCGCCGGCCACCTTGCCGGAGACAATGGCTTCATGGAGATCGGCTTCATTGATAATGCCGCCCCGGGCGCAATTGAGCACAAAAACGCCGTCCTTCATTTTGGCGAAGGTCTCCTTGTTCAGCAGGCCGATCGTCTGTTTCATTTTGGGGACATGAACGGTGATAAAATCCGAGCGGCGGAAAAGTTCATCCAGGGTAACGGGCTCATGCCCTTCGTTTTCAATGGTGGCGGGCGGAATATTGGGGTCGGCGACAATGACATGCATTTTAAACTGCCGCGCCCGGTCCGCCACGATAGAGCCGATTTTCCCAAAGCCGATGATTCCAAGGGTTTTGTTGAAAACTTCCACTCCCTGGAGCTTCTTTTTTTCCCAGCGGCCGGCTTTCAGCGACGATGTCGCCTGAGGTATATTCCGTGCCAGCGCCATCATCATGGAGAGCGTATGCTCGGCCGTGGTAACCGTATTGCCCTGCGGGGTATTCATGACAGCTACACCCTGCCGGGTAGCGGCGGGAATATCAACGTTATCAAGGCCGATCCCGGCCCGGGCAACGGCTTTCAACCGGGGGGCGCCGGCTTTAATGATGTCCTCGGTGATTTTGGTAGCGCTTCTGATTATAACCGCGTCATAATCACCGATTATTTTTTTCAACTCATCCGGAGGCAGGCCCGTTCTGACGTCGGCTTCAAAGCCAGGCTCGCCGTTGATCAGTTGAATTCCGATGTTGTCGATATTATCTGCAATTAAAATTTTCATAACCGGGAAAATATAAGATGTCTTTTGAAAATTCAAGATAAAAAAATTATTGTCCAAAATAATATTCCGGCGCTATCGCTGGAAGGTTTTTTTATTCCCACAAAAAGAACTTTACCCTATTTCATCGCTAACCGGCTGAATAGGACCTGGTTTTTAAAGAGCAGCCGAACCTAATAAAAGCAATTGCTTATGTTACAAAAGGCGATCTTTATTATTTATGGAAATCTTTAGAAAGGCAATTTTTTAGAGATGCCTTTATTCTGGACAATAGTGAGATAAGAATGTAATTGAAACGAGGATAAAATTAGGATAAAAATACAAAGAGGATAGCGGCGGATAGGATGGGAGTGCAAAAAAAGGGGGGAGCCAATGAGAACCGAGCAGGAAAAAGATCTGCTGATCAGAGCGGTAGATGCTTCCAGGAGGAAGTTTTTCATTATTTCTCCTGACTATGCTCTTCTGGCGGTCAACGATTACACACGGCAGCTGGCCGGCGGCGGTGATATCAAGGGCAGGCATTGTTATGAAGTGTTCTGTGATCGTCAGGCCCCCTGCGAGGAGTGTACCGCCGCGCGTGTTATGGAAACAGGCAAACAGGCGCTGGCAAGCGTCAAAAAGGGCGTTTTTGAAATCACCAACAACGCTTCCTGTTTTTATTCCTATCCGATTTTCAAAGGGGATGAGATAGAAGCCCTGGTGACGCTCGATTTTGATCTGGACGCTGTTGGAGAAATGCTGGAAAGGATCGACAGGTCGAATGCTTTTTTGCGGAATCTTATTTTAAGTTCCGTGGATGGCGTTATCGCGTCGGACATGACCGGCAAGGTCATCGTCTTTAATGAGGCCGCCGCGGAAATAACGGGATACAGTGTCGTGGATGCTTTGAACAATCTGGATATCCGGGACGTTTACCCCGATGACGGGGCCCGGGAGGTAATGAAGATGCTCCGGAGTGACGAATATGGCGGTAAGGGCAAGTTGAAGTCTTACGAGGTGAAAACGAAAACAAAAGACGGCGGCTTGACGCCGATCCGGTTAAATGCCGCCATTGTGTATGAGGGAGACAGGGAGATCGCCTCTATCGGTTTTTTCCATGATTTGACGGAGGAGCTGAAGATGAAGGCCGATCTCCAGAAGACCCAGACCCAGCTTCTTCAGGCCGAAAAAATGTCTTCTCTGGGTAAACTGGCGGCCGGTGTGGCTCACCAGTTGAACAATCCCCTGGGTGGAATCACGTTGTATTCGAAATTATTGCTCGAAGATTACGATCTCAGTGAAGAAGCAAAGGAAGACGTCAATCGCATTATCAGGGACGCCCAGAGAGGCAGTGAAACGGTCAAGGAATTACTGGAATTTGCCCGGCAGACCCAGTCAAAAAGAGTTTCCGTGGATATCAACCAGGCGGTTTCACGGACTCTGTTTCTGCTGGAGAACCAGGCATTATTTTATGATATTGAAATTAAAAAAGAATTTTACGAAAAGCCGCTTTTTGTCAGTGCGGATATGCAACAGCTTAATCATGTTTTTATGAACATTATCCTGAATGCCGCCCAGGCTATGGGGGGCAAGGGACGGTTGGCAATAAATACCGGCGTAAGCCCTTCCCGGGGCCGGGTTTTTATAAAAATCAGGGATACCGGTCCGGGAATTCCGCCCCATATCATTTCGCGTATTTTTGAGCCTTTTTTTACCACCAAGGATGAGGGAAAAGGTACGGGGTTGGGGCTGAGCCTGGCCTATAGTATTATCGATGAACATGGCGGTCATATTTCCGCCGGAAACAATCCTGACCAGGGGGCGTTTTTCATGATCGAGCTACCCGCCCATTCGGAAAAAGGAGAGGAGGATTAGTGGATGAAACCCAGACAATGAAGATTCTTGTCATTGATGATGAACAGGACATCAGGGAAGGATGCGTACGCGTTCTCAGGCGGATAAAAGGATGTGAGGTTTCTTCGGCACCTAACGGGATTGAAGGGCTTGATAAACTGAAGGTGGATTTTTTCCCGGTGGTATTGCTGGACTTGAAAATGCCCGGTCTGGACGGGATGGATGTCCTGCGTGAAATCAAGAAGATGGAAGGCAAGGATATCCTGGTGATTATTATTACCGGGTTCGCCACGGTGGAAACGGCTATTGAAGCCATGAAACACGGGGCCTATGATTTTATCCCCAAACCGTTTGATCCGACCCAGCTCAGAATGGTCGTGGAGCGTGCTCTGGATAAAATCCGTCTGACCCGGGAAGCCGAAATGCTGGAACAGGAGCGACAGAAAACGCTGGCTGATCTGGATACCGAAAAGAGTCGGATCAGCGCCATCGTTAAGTCCCTTCCCAACGGCGTGGTGGTCACGAACACGGCCGGCCAGGTGGTGTTGATGAATCCCGCTTTTAAAAATCTGCTCGGGCTGGACGCAAGCGCGACTGCCGGGGCTCATATTTCCGAGTATGTCGCGGACAAGGGATTTTGCGACCTGATCAACGAGATATCCCGTTGCGACGTTACGGCGGAAAGCGTGGAATCGACCTATGAGCTTGTTCTGGAAAAAAATAAATTCCTCATGGCCAGGGGACGGCCGGTTCTGGCCGAATCCGGAGATTGTCTCGGCGCCGTTGTCACGCTGGGCGATATTTCATCGCTGCGGATACTGGACCAGCTCAAGTCCGAGTTTGTCGCCAAGGTGTCGCATGAACTAAGATCTCCGCTTTCAACGATTCATGAACAACTGGGCGTGGTGCTGAAAGACATGGGGGAGGACCATGAAGCGCAGGAAGATCAGTATATACTTTCCCGCGCCAAAGAAAAGACCAGTGGACTGATTTCGCTGATCGGAGACCTGCTCGATCTGTCCCGCATAGAATCCGGCGGCGTTGCGCATAATATCAGGCGGGTGCCGCTGGATGAACTTTTAAAGAGTATCGTAGATTTTCTCGGCTCCAGGGCCAAGGGAAAGGAACAGGTTCTTTCTTTGACGCTGACCGGAGATGCCTTTCCGGAATTAACGGCCGATCCGCTTGCCCTGGAAAGTATTTTCGGCAACCTGATTACCAATGCCGTCAATTACACTCCCCAGGGGGGGCGCATTGATGTGACCATGGCGATGGATGAGAGCCGGCTGCGCGTGGATGTTGCGGATAACGGTTTCGGCATAGAAGAACGACACCAGGAAAAAATTTTTGAGAAATTTTATCGCGTCAAGGACGAAAATACCCGCTATATTACCGGAACCGGTTTGGGCTTGCCGATTGTCAAAGGCCTTGTTGAACAGATGGGCGGTGAGATCAGACTGACCAGCGCGCCCGGACAGGGATCAACCTTTACGGTTTTTCTCCCGGTCGATAAACAGGCGGCATAAGGCCTATTCGTTTTTTGCGGCAGTATTGAACGGTGGCTTCGTAAAGTCTTTGCCTCTTTATACCGGGTCCTCCGGTCAAGCCGGAGGATGACAACGAAAAATGAAGTTTCATACCAGAACTGGCAGAATTAGCTGAATTAAGGATTTAGCCGGGCTGAGGGGAAAAGGATCTGTTTGACTTTAACGGGTTTGCCATTGAATAACGCGGGCCAAAATTATTTTTGGCCCGCGTTGTTTTATGATAAGAGACTTTTGACGCTTTCGCAGATCTGTTCGGCTGACGCCGGCTTGGGCAGGTAATCGTCCGCCTGGGTTGACATGCCGTCATAATGGGAATAGCGGGTTGAGCTGACATGCTCGGCGACGGCCGTCAAAAGCACAATCGGTATACTGGAATATTTTTCATCGTTTTTCAATTCCGCGCAGGTCGCGTAACCGTCTTTTTCCGGCATCATCACGTCCAGCACGATCGCGTCCGGGGGATTGGCATGGACTTTTTCGATGGCTTCGACGCCGTTGTAAGCGGTTTCTACCTGGAATCCTTCCTTTTCAAGGTGTTTTTTTATCACCGCGACCAGATCCGGCTCGTCATCGACGACAAGAACTCTTTTTTTCGACATATGCAGGTTCTCCTTCGTTTAATTGTGATCTTTTTATTAAGCAAGTGTAAACTTACGGCTGTTTTTTGTTTATTCTATCGCAGGCCTTGGTAAAAGGCCAGCATTTTTCACGATCTCGGGAACTTTTTCTTCCCATTCGATGGCCATGATATGAAAGCCGCGGACGCCTTCAACCTCTTTTAACCGCTGGATGGATTCGATGCAGATTTTAATTCCCTCCTCGCCCTGTTTTTCTTTGGGCGTGTCCGACAGGCGTTTGACGACTTCATCCGGGACATCCATGCCCGGAACCCGGTTTTTCATGAATTTTGCCATGCCCGCGGATTTCA
>CAYSMV010000016.1:0-7591 GCA_964432245.1 uncultured Desulfobacterales bacterium | reverse complement strand
CCATCTACACCATTTCTTATATCGACGAGCTGACCGGGCTGCCGGGCAGGCGGGCCTTTAATGAATATATGGCGACACTGGGGACAAAATACGCCCTGGCCCTTGGGGATATCGATCATTTCAAAAAAGTCAACGATACCTATGGCCACTACACCGGCGACCAGGTGCTGAAACTGGTGGCCGGGACGCTGTCGACGGTCGGCGGCGGCGGCAAACCCTTCCGGTTCGGAGGTGAAGAATTCGTAATCGTTTTTAACGGCAAGGCCAGGGCGGGAATCGCCGGGCACCTTGAGCATATCCGCCGGAAGATCGCCGAGACCCCGTTTATCGTCCGTGACCGGAAAAGTCGAAAAAGATTCAAGAAAACCGGCGTAAAAACCAGGGCGGCCGCACCCCGGAACATCAGAATAACCATGAGCTTCGGAGCCGGTGATTCCAGTGATGACCGGAATCCGCTAAAAGTGTTGAAGCAGGCCGATATCGCTCTTTACAAGTCCAAAAAACGGGGCAGGAACCGGATGACCGTTTGAGCGTAATCTGGGGACACCATACTTAATTCTGACGCATTAAGTATGGTGTCCCCAGATTACAGAATGTGTTTTTCTAAAATTTTTTTAGTTTTTACCGCGCGATACGTTTGACCCGGGCTGCAATAATCCATTGCTGTCTTACCCCCATTGTCTTTTTCAGTAATCTTGGCACCCGCATCAATAAGTATTTTGACGACATCAGGCTGGAAATCTTCTGCCGCCCATATCAGAGCGGTTTTTCCGTTGTTATCTTTTCTATTAACCTCCGCTCCGGCTTTTATTAGATTTTTTACAATTTCCGGTTGAGAACAAGCCATCATCAAGGCGGTTTTACCGGATATGTCTTGACTATTGATATCGACCCCGTTTTTAATCAAAAACTCGATGTGCTTCATAGCCCATTTCTTTTCAATGGCATTCATAAGCGCGTTCTTCCCAAAAGAATCAAACACCTTGATGTCCGCCCCTTGGAAAAATAAATATTTAACAGCGGCAAAATGATTACCTGCCTTACCCGAGGCATACAGAAGGGCCGTTCTCCCCGTGTCATCCCGAGCGTTTATATCAGCGCCATTTTCCACTAAAATCCGCAAGAGTTCCGGGTTATTTGTACGGGCAGCCGCCATCAGCGGTGTTTTGCCATTCTTTCCTTTAATATTAATATCCGCCTTCTGGCTCAACAGGTATTGAACCAAAGGAAAATGATGGCCCTCAATCGCGATCAATAAGGGCATATTGGCATCAGCGGTCGGCACGTTAACATCCATTCGGGGAAGAAGCATTTTCACGATATCGACATCACCTGTCGCGCACGCATTATGCAGCGCTGTCCGCCCTCTTTTGTCGGTCAGCGTCTGGTCGGCACCGGCGGCGATCAGCATTGTTACCAGATCCATATCTCTACCAGAGGCCGCATGGATTAAAGCTGTATTTCCGTTCTTGTCTTTTCTATTAATATCAAAGCCTGCCTCCAGCAGGATGCGGAGAACATCCGGCTTGGCGGAGAAATAATTCGTAACCAGCATTTCTCCACGTATTTCGTGCTGATAAATGTCAGCTCCTGATGCGATTAAAAAACGCAGAATTTCATCCTTATATGAATAATTCTGGCTTACGGCAGCCTCCCATAGCGGCGTATGGAGATTTTTATCGCGGGAATTTATGATTACTCCGGCGCCCACGAGAGCCTGCACTCTTTCAATATTTCCGCAGCCGGCCGCATCATGCAGGCGGGGTTTCTTGTCTTTATTTTTTATTTTCGTATCCACTGTTTCAAAGAGATGTAACAAGTAAATATCTCTGTTTTTTTCAACCATAGAAAAAGATGACCGATTTAAATTTACAACATTTATCCTTGCACCTCTTTTTATAAAGCAATCCACCAGATGGTAATCATGATTGGCTATCGCAAAAAAGAGGGGGATATCGCCTCTTATACTCTTAGCGTTTACATCGGCGCCGGCTTCAACCAGGAGATTGACGATATCATCAAACCTGTGTTCCAAGGCGATCCATAGAGGTGTTTGACCTTCTTCCCCGGCCACGTTGGGTTTTGCACCACCGTCAATAAGCAATCGTACGCAACCTGCATTGTCTGTCGCGGTTGCGGCGCAGAGCGGAGTTTCACCAGAATCGTTCTTGCCATTGATATCCGCGCCGGCCGCGACCAGGATTTCTATGGTCTTAATATTATCCGCCATAACAGCGGCAATCAGCGGTGTCTGCCCGAAAGAATCTTTTGTGTTCACATCCATTCCGGCAGATAAAAACAATTTGATAACACCGGGATCACTCTTCGCGGCCGCATTGACAAAGGCGTTGCTGTTAAAGGCAAATCCCATCTCTCCCAAAGTTTTAAGATCATCTTGTTTGCTCGGAACGCAGGCGAAGACCAACATGAATCCCAGAAATAAAATCCGGGGAAAACCAGGTTTCCTGTTTCGTCTGGATGACAGGGCTATCATCAGTCGTATCCTAAAATATATTAAAACGTTGATGGTCTCTTTATCTGCAAAAGCTGCAAGCACTCCTCACATTTTTGCCTTTGCGCGTAATCGCGGGCTGTTTTCCCGGCCGTGTCCTTGATTTCCGGGTTTGCTCCCGCCTCGATAAGGATTTTGACAACCGCCGCGTGGCAGGCATCGGCGGCAAGCATGAGCGCGGTTTTCCCTTTATTATCATACAACTCAAAATCGACGCCGGCCGTCAAAAGCAACTGGACGGCTTTTGTCTGACCATTAGCGGCGACCATCAACAAAGCGCTCATACCGAAAGCATCCTGTCGGTCAAGATCGGCGCCCGCATTGATCAGCATCTTTATCAGCGGAAGCTCGTCTTGCTTGGCGGCTATCATCAGCGGCGTTTTACCGCTAGCAGCGGCATTTACATCAGCACCGGCTTGAATCAATAAACGGGTGATATCTGTATGCTTACCGGCTACCGCCATTAACAGGGCGGTCCATTCTCCCGACGCTGCTTCCAGATCCGGATGCACAGACAAAATCCGTGCCGTGATCCCCTGGTTGCCGTTTCTAACCGCCTCAATGAGCGGGGTCGTATAAGAGGACATCTGATTGACATCAAACCCGGCGTCGATCAACAGGTTCACCATTTGCAAACTCCCCGATTTCACACCGTTGAGAAAAACAGGATCCGCGTGCATCAATGAAATCGGGCGATACACGTCAAGCAGCATTTTGACGACTTCGATATGGCCTTCAGCCGCAGCCCGGGAGAGCGCAGAATTACCATCTGTATCTCTCGCAGCCGGATCTGCCCCGCTTTCCAGGAGCAGTTTGACCATCTGGATGTTCCCTTTTTTGGCGGCGGTGATCAGAGGATATGGGTCAGTGCTGTTTAGCCTTTTATTAACATCAGCACCATGGCTGATAAGCAGCTTGGCAACTTCAATATCATTTATGTATATAGCATTCACTAAACGATCAGACATCTGATCTTTACTTAAACCTGATTCTATCAGCATGTTAACAATTTCCACTGCATTCGGCTGAGAAGGCAAAGAAAATCGTCTCATTTCCTGGACTTTCGCTCCCGAGGCGATCAGCTCGCGGACGAAATCGGCATCTCCGTTTGATATAGCTAATGTCAGAATCGTATCGCCCCATTCATTTTTTCTATTCAGATCCACTCCGGTTTTCAGTAATTCATTGACCAGACATATTTTTCCTTCCCTATACGCCCGCATTAGAAGCGAATCATACAAGTAGTCACTGTGCTGGATATTTATCTCCGCGCCATTCTCATATAATAAACGAAACAAGTCGGGATTTCTGTCGACCGCCGGATACATTATCGGCGTTTCCCGTTTTACGTCCCTGGCGTTCACATCCGCGCCCGAATCGATTAAAAACCTCGTCAATTCAAGGTCGTTGATAGAAACGACTACATGGAGAGGTGTATGGCAGGAACTGTCACGAACCTCCAAGTCTGCCCCTGACCTGACCAGTTCCCGGAAAACATCTTTCAGGCCGGCCCGGGCAGCTGCGTGCAAAGGATAAAGAAAGGAGCCCTCTTTCTCCCATTTTCTGATATCCGGATCCGCGCCCGCCGAGATGATTAACCGGACCATTTCACTGTCTTTATTGTTCATGGCCAGCCATAAAGGAACCAGTTGCCGCGAATTCTTCGCGTTGACATTGCATCCGGCCTTGAGCAAAGCCCTGGTTAGTTCAAGGTCCTGCTGATGAACCGCGATATGCAGGGGAGTTTCATGCTCTTTATCTCTAAAATTGACATCCGCCCCGCGACTTATGAGATATTGAAGGTTCTCCAGCCTGCGGGCTTTAGCCGCATGATGGACGGCGGTCCGATGATGTTTGTCCCTGGTATCGATATCCATGCCAGCACTTAAAAACAGGTGTAAAACGTCGACATCACGATTTGCCGCACTCTCTAAAAAAGTATCCGCGTTAAAGGGTATGTTTTTTTGCCCCAGCAGAACAATGGCGTTTTCCCCCTCTTTATCCAGACACGAGGGCAAGGACCAGGCGAAAAATACCAACAGGCCTGCAATTAATACGGAAACACGGTTTTTTGTTGTGATCGAATTTATTATGTTCATAGGATCGGTTTCATCACCAAGCATTAAGATCGATAAACCCGGGTTAGGGAGACGCACTATCAACATTTTTTTCCAAAACGCGCAGACCTTTTTCTTGGCCATTTTCTTCGGCTTTTTCCCGAGGCGTCATCTGATGATTCTTTTTGATTCTTAAATCCGCGCCGGCTTTTGACAACAAATCCACAACCCGTTTTTTCCCATTGGCGGTGGCAACATGCAGCGCGGTTCTTCCTTGGATATCTTGCGCGTTGATATCGATACCGGCTTTTAATAAATACGGCACGATCTTTTCAAAGCCATAATAGGCGGCTATCATAAGGGCCGTTTTATCGCCGGCAGCTCTGGCATGCACATCAGCGCCGGCCTCAAGTAAATAAGACACCGCCTCGACGTTGTTGCCATAGACCGCCTCAATAAGCGGCGTGTACCCCAGATTGTTACGTTTTTCCAGATCGGCTCCGGCCTCAAGCAGCAGATGCATGACCGCGACTTCTCCGCTATAAGCGGCCTTCAGCAGAGGAGTATGGCCTTTTGTATCCGCGGCATGAATATCCGCGCCCGCCTGAAGTAATATTTTTACGACCTGCTCATTTTTCTTTTTACCGGCGGCAAGGATCAGGGCTGTCGCGCCTTCCTTACTCCGTGCCTCAATCTCCGCTCCTTTTGCGATCAGTTGTCCCAAAACATCCGTTGAACCTTTAACAGCCGCGATGAGCAGAGGCGTCTCGCCATCTTTATTGGCCATATTTATATCCGGCTGGTTTTGAAGAATAAGGTCGATGGTTTTCAAATTATCAGCCTCTATAGCCAGCATTAATGACGAATTGCCATCATTATCCCGAAGGTTTGGATTTGCGCCCCGCATCAAAAGCATTGCCGCCAGATGATCGCCCTTTCTGTGCCCCGCAGCCCGCATCAGGGGGGTTTTCCCCTCGCTGTCAATCGGATCAATGGACGCTCCGGCGTCGATTAATTTTCCGGCTGAAATATCATCCGCTTTCCCGGCGGCATAAGCTAAAGGTGTCAGGCCGATTCTGCTTCGTTTGTTTACATCTGCCCCGGCACCAATAAGTATCCTGACGCAATCATGATGGCCTTCTTTGACGGCTTCCATCAAGGAAGTCGTCCCCTCCCGGGTGTTTCTTTCATAATAAGAAGTATATGTAGGGACATAATAATAGGTATGTTCACCATTGTCAGCCTGACTTTTTTCATCCACCCTGGCGCCGGCGACAATAAGCATTTTCAGTACGGAAGCATGACCTTTCCTGGCGGCCGCCATTAAAGAAGAGTTTCCTTCAGGGCCCATGATGTTCGGATCCGCTCCGGCATCAAGCAGAACTTTTGTGGCATTCTCGGCGTTGGCGACGGCTGCATAAAAAAGAGCAGTCCGTTTAGCTCTGTCCTGGATATTGATTCCGGCGCTCGCCGTTAAAAGAAGTTTTATACAGTCCTCATTATTTTCGGCAGCCGCAGCCATCAAAGGTGTCGCCCCATATTCATCGGTCCGGTTGACATCGCATCCTTTATCAATAAGCAGTTTCAATAATTCGGTCTGGCCACGCGCCGCCACCCCCGTCATAATTCCATCTATATCGGTGGCTTTAACGGCATCGAGCAGCAACCTGAAAATTTGTGTATCCCCTTTAAAATAAATTGACGCGGCGGATAAGGTATTGTCCCTTTGCAATGTAAGTTTGGCACCAGCAGATAGTAATAAAAACCGGACAATCTCGAGGTCGCCCACCGCGACGGCCTCATCCAAGGCAGTCGATGAGTTATGTTTAATATTTACGTTAGCGCCGGCATCGATCAATAAACGGATGGCCGCTATATTTCTGCTCTCAACCGCCTGCATCAATGCTGTTTTCGTGTCTTTTCTTTTAAAATCAATATCCGCCCCGGCGCTGATCAACCGTTCAATAAGCTCGTTTACGTTATTGATAACCGCAATTAAAAGAGCTGTCTCACCCTTGTTGTTCACCGCGTTTACATCAGCACTCGAATCGATCAGGCATGCGGCTACCTCAGGCTGCTTGTTTTTAAGGGCGTGCATCAAGGCGGTTGCGCCATTTACATCTTGGCAGTCCAACAGATCCTTGTATTGTGTCAGAAGCCCGACGATGTCAATTTCCCCTTTTTGTGCTGCAATCATGAGAGCCGTGCTTCTGTCATGATCTCTGATGTAGACATCAGCGCCACGGCTGATGAGCATCTGAACAATATCGGAGTTATGCCCGGATACGGCATGCATTAAAACCGTCATACCTTTGGCATCTCTTCCCAGTATATCGGAGCCGGCTTGGATCAAGCGCATGACGGCGGCAATGTTGCCGCTCTGAACGGCATACATCAGCACGCTTTTTAGATCGCGGTCTCTCGCATTCGGCGACATACCGGCAGTCAAAAACAGTGATACCGCTTCAACATCACCGTTTTTCGCACATTGAAAAAAATCTTTCTCATTATAGGAGATATTCTTCTCCCCCAGCATTTTCAAAGCCTCGGTTGAAGAATCGGAACAGGCGAAAAAGGAGATGATGAATCCTAAAGCCAATAATTTAGAAACGATCGTTTTCATTGCACCCCACCTGAAGGATTACATAACATAAATTTAAACAAAAAATCAGTCAAAAAATAAAACTCGTTCGAGCAGGAAAAAAACGACCAGCTACCAGACTCTTAATCCGGGGACGCCATACTTTATTCTGACGCATTAAGTATGATGCCCCAAGATTAAGATTAAGCCGAAATTTTAATATACTTGTCGGCAAAAAACGGATAGATTTAATCAACGATTATGCTAACAACAATCTCCATGACGGCCTGGACCGTGGTAATCCTCATTATCAACACCCTTATCATGGGCAGCGCGGTGATCCTTCTGGCGCCGTTCAGCAAAACCGGCCGGCTGCCGTTCTTCTTCTGCCGGGCCTGGGCCTGGGTACTGTTTAAGACCCACAGGCTGAAAATCCAGACA
>CAYSMV010000015.1:0-2117 GCA_964432245.1 uncultured Desulfobacterales bacterium | reverse complement strand
CTCAAATTTTAATCCTCGAAATACTTCAATGTATTCCTCCGGTTAAAATTTTCGCACGCCTTGACCTCGAACCAAAATTCTAATTTTTAGAGATACCCTATAAACTGCCCAGAAACCAAGCGGGAGAAAAAATGGAAAAAACGAACGCTGAAAAAAACACCCCTGAAGATACGGGCCGTCCGCCGAAGTCGCCCTGGCCCAAATACTCGGCTGTCATCACCTTTATCCCCTGGCCGGTTATCGTGGGCCTGGCCGTGTATATCCTGTTTAATACCAGCCGGGTCATGCTGGGCGTCTGGCTGGCCGCCTTTCTCCTGTTCGCCATACCCCTGCGTTACCTGATCTGCGCGCCCTGCCCTTACTACGGCCAGAACTGCTCCACCATCATGGGCCGGCTGGTGCCCCTGATGTTCAAAAATCGGCCGGGCAAACCCCTGGCCGTCGGATTATGGCTGGATATCGTCTCCTTTGCCGTACTGTCGATCATCCCCCTGCCTTATGCCTGGCTTTTGGGCGGGCCGGGGTTAACCGTCCTGTGGATAACCGTTTTCGCGGTTTTCCTTGCCTCTTTAGGCGTTTTCGGCTGCTTTTACTGCCCCTTTACCTACTGTCCCATCGGCAAGGCCAGCCGGGGGCTGGCCAACGTCCTGGGGCTGCGGCGTTTTGCCGCCTCATCGGAACAAAAGGCCCGGCCCTCCCGAAACCAGCGATAGAACCACCAGAAAAACAAATAATTTTGTTTTCATAATATATCAGGCATCACTATTGTCCGAAATTAATAAAAAAATGATCTTTTAATCACATAAGCAGTTATTTTTATCAGACCCGACTGTTTGTTGAAAAACAGGTCCTGTGTGGCCTATCAGAAGAGACTCAGGTGAAGTTCTTTTTGTGAGCACCATTTTGACCCTTTGGGGAAAAAGGCGGTTGAAACCGGCTGCGTTAAAAATTTCTCGCTGTTTGAGGGCGATAGCCCGAGTTCGAGAAATTCAGCGGACGGTTTTAACCGGCCCCCGAAGGGTCAAGGTGCGAATAAAAAGAATTTCACTTCCAAGTCCACTGAAATGTTGTTCTGGACAATAGTGATCAGGCGTTAAGGATGAGGTTCCGGTTGTCTTTGGATTGACGGACAACCCGGTTATCCCCAGTCGCTGCGATAACCGGTGCCGCCCCGGGGCCAGGAAAACACCACGGCTCCGGGCTCGCATACATACCAGCAGCAGGCGCATTCCATGCAGGACTCCAGCGTTCTGATCCGGGCCTTGCCATCCACGATCTCCCAGCACCCGCCCAGGCAGACCTTGACGCAGTTGGCGCAACCCGTGCATTTGTCCGTGTCCACCCTGATGAATTCACCGGTCCCGTCAATCCATTCCACTCCCGGAAACCGGTCTACTGTTCTCGGCATTTTAATCCTTTCCGGCCGGATTTTGTGGTTTGACATGATCCGCCTCAAACAAAGCCGGATCGGCGCGAACCGTAAAAGAAACCAGGCGATCGGCCAGCCGATCGCCCAGGGGCGACAGGGGCCTTCGCAAAGCCTTATACAGCGGCCTGTAAAACGGCAGCCATAATTTCATAAAAGGATTGGCCAGCCAGGATATATGCTCGCCGCAAAAAGCCAGCCCTTTTACCAGCGGCCCGGCAACCCGCAACAGCCCGTCCAATCCACCGACGACCCCCTTGAAAACCAGTTCACCGAGTTCCGGCCGTTCGGACGGGTCTACTCTCCTGGTCTCCCGCCCCTGGTAGTCGTAAACATTGTGATGCCAGTTCTGATAATACCGGAAGTACATTTTGATCCAGCGGGTAATCAGACGAGGGTCCCGCCGGATATAGCGAAAAACCATGCAAAGCAGCGGAGACAGAGAATGCGTAAGCTGCCCCAGGCCCCAGGCCCGGTGCACGTATTTCCGCAGCAGGCGTATATCTTTACTTTCCTGGGCATAGCGCAGATTATAACGGTTCTGTCCGGATATGGACCACTGGATAATGGCATGGGACCTGATCCGTTCGTCGTACTGGCGCAAAAATGAGCGGCTGGTATCGCCGGCGCGGATGGCAGCCACGGCCACCTCCGCGGCGATCTCCGCGGAAAACCAGGCCGCCGGAACGCC
>CAYSMV010000014.1:0-5356 GCA_964432245.1 uncultured Desulfobacterales bacterium | reverse complement strand
TGGTGCGACGGACAGGGCTTTTGTCCTGACGGGCGGAAGCGCATAAAGGTAATAAAAACGGCAAAACAGGAGCGGTGGATGAAATTAGCATACCATCAGGTGCAAGTTGAAGAAAAGGTGGCGGTCATAACCATCAACCGTCCCGAAAAGGGCAACGCGCTTTCTCCGGAAGTGCTGATGGAAATAGAAGAACTGTTTACAAGTCTGGACACAGATGCCGCGGTGAACGTGGTCGTGCTGACCGGAGGGGAAAAGATATTTTCCGCCGGCTTTGATCTTGATGTTGTCCGGCAGATGGAAAAAGATTCCAATGAAGCCTTTATCTCGTTGTTTCACCGGGCCTACCGGGCCATTTTATTCTGCAGCCGGCCGGTTATCGCGGCGGTCGGCGGCCCGGCTATCGCCGGCGGATTTGATTTAACCATGATGTGTGATATCCGCTATGCCTCGGATAACGCCAAATTCGGGCAACGCGAAATAGCGCTTTCCCTGCCCCCCATCATGGATCCCCTGTGGCGGATCATCGGTCTTGGACGCGCCAAAGAGGTTGCTTTTACCGGCCGCATTTACGATGCCGCCGAAGCCGAACGCATGGGGTATGTCAGCCGGGTATTTCCCGGGGGAGAACTTTTAAAATCCGTTCTGCCGATAGCAAAGACCATGGCCGGGTATGACCGTCAATGCCTGGCGGAAACCAAGCGGCTCACCCATCTTCTGCTTGACAAGGACCTTGATGGCGCCATGAAGACTCAGGAGTGGCTGTTCCGTTCATATATAGGCGCTCCGGACAATCGACAGCGGGTGACCGACCTGCTGGCCGGCCTGAAGAAAAAGAAATAACATCAACGCCAAACTACTAAATTAGTTTTCATCCATAAACGGCCTTTATCCGCAATCTCGGCGTTAAATGGCGAGATTTCTGTGTGGCTTACGAAAAGTACGCTCCGTAAAACGCTTTGTTTTTCCTGGTTTTGCGAAAAAATCCACATTTCCGGATTGGACATTACTTCATCTGCCATCCATGATAAATGGAGGGACACTGATTAAGCTGATGCCTTTTTTTCGGGCATTTTCAAGTCTTTTCCGTCGTCATGGCCGCTGGGTTCAGATCAAAAAGGCCTGAGCCTGAAATTCCGGCCTTATCACGTAATAATCAACCATTTTAGAAAAAAGTCGATTATTAATATAATTTTTTATTAATTTCGCTTGACATTGTGTTTTTATGGTGCTTTCTTGTCTAAAACAGCGGTTGAAAGCAATACGCTCAATAAAAAGTATCGCTGTTTTCGATTATTGATGGCGTGTAATCCCGATTAAGGTGACTACGGCGTATGACCGCTCCTTCCACCCCTTGTATCAGCCGAAGCGGGCCATTCTCTGGTCTGCTCCGGGGTTTTTCAATTTTTATGTTGACGCTTCGCGTATTTTCCCCCTTAACCAGCGATTTACGGCCTGATTTACTCCTAACGGGATTACACGACCACAATAATCCACTCAAGGATGAGTAGCAGTAATTAATGCGGCATTTCCAGGATGGAAATGATATTGGTCAGGGATGACCAGGGGGTAAAGCCCGCTTTCTAAAAGGCGGGCTTTACTTTTTTTAGGGCACTGGACATAATGGATCAGGTGTGATATAAAACAATTTTATCTCAATGTATGAACTCGTAAAATGTCTAAGTTGGGTGGTAAAGTAAAAAGCCAAGATACGGCACGCAAATCTTGAGGAATGCAGCGTACCCAGTCGTAAGTGAAATTCTGAAAGATGCAGCGCAGCGTATTCGGCCGCCTTGCGGCAATTGTATTTTTTACGAAGCCGCCAATCCTTGAATTCATGTTTCAACTCGAATCGGTAAAGGACCTGAACATATCGGTTTTAAATCGTCTGGTTTAAAAAGGATATCCATGCCGGATCAGTTTGTCACTATTCAATCATTTACCACCGAGATAGAGGCGGAGATCGTAAAGGGTAAGCTTCAGTCGGAGGGCATAGCGTCGTATATCATTAAAGATGATTGCGGCGGTATGTATCCGCAGTTGCGATTGACTCAGGGCGTATTGTTGAGGGTTCAGGCGTCTGACCGGGATCTGGCGCTGGCGGTTATTGAGCCTGTCGGATTTTCCCCGGCCCGGACCGCAGCCGTCTCCTTTGATGGTAAAGAAACGGCATCCATATTATCACTCAATGCCTGGATCGTCGGTATTATCGGCCTGGGGTGCACGTTTGCCGGGTTCGTGGCCGGCAGGTTGATTTATATCGGTTTGGCACTGATTACCGCCGCGCTGGCGCTTAAGTTTTTATCTTACAAAACGGGCCGCCGTTAAAAAAGCGCCGCCGGAAAACCAGGATGTTTGTTTTTCCGGCAGCGCTTCGACATTACCAGCCGATAAAGCATTGATGCACTCGTAAAAAGTCATAATTTGGATGGCAAAGTAAAAAGTTCAAGATCAAGGCGCGCAAATCCTGAGGAATGCAGCGCAACGCAGATATTGGACTTTTTACGAAGCCATCAAGCATTAATCAGTATGCTTTTTTAAAACAGCCGGGCAGTTGCAGGATTGCCTGCCGTCTTAATACATGTCTTCATCCATTCCACCCCCGCCGGGCGGCATGGCGGGCATCTTTTTCTTTTCCGGTTTTTCCGCTATCATGGCTTCGGTCGTCAGCATCAGTCCCACCACGGAGGCGGCGTTCTGAATGGCTGAGCGAACGACCTTGGTGGGGTCAATAACGCCGGCAGCGATGAGGTTTTCATACTCCTCGGTGGCGGCGTTGAAACCAAAATCGTTTTTTCCTTCCTTGACCCGGTTGATGACGACACTGCCGTCATAACCGGCATTTTGAACGATCTGACGCAAAGGTTCTTCCAGCGCCCTTTTCAGGATTTTGATGCCGTTTTTTTCCTCGCCTCTGGCGTCAACCTTGTCGAGAGCCGTAATACAGCGGACCAGGGCCACCCCGCCTCCGGGTACGATGCCTTCTTCCACTGCCGCCCGGGTGGCGTGGAGGGCATCTTCCACGCGGGCCTTCTTTTCTTTCATTTCGGTTTCGGTGGCGGCGCCCACATGCAGCACGGCCACCCCACCGACCAGCTTTGCCAGCCTTTCCTGAAGTTTTTCCCGGTCATAATCGGAGGTCGTCTCCTCTATTTGCGCCCGAATCTGCTTGATGCGGCTTTCCACGTCCTTCTTTTTACCGGCGCCGCCGATAATGGTGGTGTTATCCTTGTCGATCTGAACGGTTCTGCATTGTCCCAGATCGTCAATCGTAATATTTTCCAGTTTTGTGCCCGTTTCTTCGGATACCACCTGTCCGCCGGTGAGAATGGCGATATCCTGAAGCATGGCCTTCCGGCGGTCACCGAAACCGGGGGCTTTCACGGCCGCGACGCGCAGCGTGCCCCGAAGCTTGTTTATTATCAACGTTGCCAGCGCTTCCCCGTCGACGTCTTCGGCTACGATTAACAGAGATTTTCCGGTTTGCGCGATTTTTTCCAGCACCGGCAGGAAGTCCTTCATGGCGGATATCTTTTTTTCGTGAAGCAAAATACAGGGGTCCTTCAATTCCACTATCATCTTGTTGGTATTGGTCACGAAGTAGGAAGAGATATAGCCGCGGTCAAACTGCATGCCTTCAACGGTCTCCAGGGTCGTTTCCATGCTTTTGGCTTCTTCTACCGTAATGACCCCTTCCTTGCCGACGGTTTCCATGGCTTCAGAAATAATGGCGCCGATGGAATCATCATTGTTGGCTGAGACGCTCCCCACCTGGGCGATCTCTTTCTTGTCGGAAATGGGTTTTGATATGGTTTTTAAATGAGCTACGATTGCCGCTATGCCCTTGTCGATACCACGTTTGATGGGCATCGGGTTTATGCCGGCAGTAACCAGTTTCTGCCCTTCGACATAGATGGACTGGGCCAGGACGGTCGCGGTAGTGGTGCCGTCACCGGCCACATCACTGGTTTTACTGGCGACCTCACGAACCATCTGGGCGCCCATATTTTCAAACTTTCCTTCAATTTCAATTTCTTTGGCAACAGTGACCCCGTCTTTTGTTACCGTCGGAGCTCCAAATGATTTTTCCAGGACAACATTGTTTCCTTTCGGCCCCAGCGTCACCTTTACGGCGTTGGCAAGCTGGTTGACGCCGTCTAACATATGCTGCCTGGCGGTAGCTCCATAACAAATCATTTTCGCGCTCATGGCTTTTCTCCTTATTTATTCGAGAATTCCGAGAATATCGTCTTCCTTCATGAACAGGTGTTCGATCCCGTTTATTTTAATCTCGGTACCGGCATATTTTGAGAATAGAATCTTATCCCCCTGTTTAACGTCAAGCGGTATCCGTTTTCCCTTCTCGTCCAGCTTGCCGGGTCCAACGGCGATAACCTTACCTTCCAGGGGTTTTTCCTTGGCGGTGTCAGGGATAATAATACCGCCTTTTGTCCTGGTCTCCTCTTCCACACGGATGACCAGTATCCTGTCGTTCAATGGTTTTACTTTCATTTCGCTTACCGTCCTCCTGGTGTTAGTGAATAATTGCCTGTCCGGGGTTTTCCTGAATTAAAATAATAAAAAAATAAACCCGTTGCCGGTTATGTCAAGACCGGCTGAAAAATTTTTCAGGCATAAAAAGGCAGATTGTCTGAAAGGCATTAATAAAAGCAATTTTTGTTTTTATTAAACCAATTGAATCATTGCAATCGGCGGTTTGATGGTTTGTTTTTGATAATAAATTAATTGACTTGCCTTAGTTTGCCGGGATTTTTTTTAAAGACGAGTTTCGGCGGGACCGGGAGATTTTTAGGGACGCATAAAAAAAGGCGCCTTTTTTAAAAGGCGCCTTAATTTTTTTTTCGGGTTGTTCGGTTTTCGGCTTACACAACCGTTACATTAACAGCGGCAGGCCCTTTTTCGCCCTGCTCGATGTCGAACGTAACATGGTCGCCTTCGTTAAGAGACCGGAAGCCGCTTGCGTTTATCGAACTGTGATGGACAAATACATCCGGCCCGTCTTCCTGCTCGATGAACCCAAAGCCTTTACTGTCGTTAAACCATTTTACAACACCCTTGTTCATAAGTGACACCCTCCTTTCGTTAATGTGTTTGGTTCCAGAACTTTAGGGTCCCACTTTGCAACAAATGGATGCTACCTGCAGAACGAAACCGGCCCGTCAATCTAAACGAAGCTGAAAATATTTTTATGACAGGTACATTGAAAAAGCAAGCGAAATCTTTATTGATAGTTCTAAATCTTTGAATTGTTTCTGTTCTAGATTCAGCTCTATTTGTGACCCATGTGTCAGTTGAGGGTTCTAATGTTATTGTTCCAATAAAATCAATGATATTAAAT
>CAYSMV010000013.1:0-4682 GCA_964432245.1 uncultured Desulfobacterales bacterium | reverse complement strand
TAAGCATGAGTTTACCATGGGCCAGCGGCTGCTGACCGAAACAGGCGTCGTTGTTTATTATATTTCTCTGCTGGTTTTTCCCCACCCGGCCCGGCTTACCCTGGTTTATGATTTTCCCTTGTTAACCGGTTCTCCGACCACGATCCTGTCGGCCATAACGGCTCTGCTTTCGCTGGTCATCGCGGCTGGGTATGCGGCTAAAAAAAATCGCCTTTTATCGTTTGCAATTTTCTGGTTTCTGATCACCTCCGCCGTTGAGTCCTCGGTCCTGGGGCTGGAACTGATATTTGAACATCGCACTTATCTGCCCTCGGTTTTCCCGGTTGTCGGGATCGTCTGGCTGGTGTTTTATCACATCCGGACCAGGGCACTGGCCGTAGCTGTTTTGTGCCTCGCCATCGGCGTCGGCGGTGTCTGGACATACGAAAGAAACGGCGTCTGGCAGGACGCCGGCCGCCTGTGGCGCGATAATGTTGCTAAATCACCCGAAAACGCAAAGTTATATAGTGCTTTAGGCCTTGCTCTATCTGAAACAGGTAGATACGACGAGGCTATTGCTCATTATAAAACGTCCCTGAGACTGGCCCCCCGGAACGCCCATACTTATAACAATCTTGGTCTGGTATTGGCTGAAACAAATCGATACGACGAGGCCATTGCTCATTATGAAACGTCCTTGAGGCTGGATCCCCGGAACTCGCGTGCTTACAACAATCTTGGCCTGGCCCTGGCCGAGAAGGGGCGCATCGACGAAGCTATTGTTAATTATGAAACGTCCTTGAGACTGGATCCCCGGAACGCGCGCGCTTACAACAATCTTGGCCTGGCCCTGGCCGAGAAGGGGCGTATCGACGAGGCTATTGCCTATTATAAAATTTGTCTGAGACTGGATCCTGGCGACGCTCACGCTTATAATAATCTGGGAGCCGAACTGGTAAACAAGGAACGTTTCCGGGAAGCCGTCTCTTGCTATGAAAAGGCTTTAAAGCTGAAGCCTGGCTACGAATCAGCGCATTATAATCTTGGAATGGCATTGTCAAAAACAGGTAATTATGAGGGGGCTATCGTTCATTATAAAGCCGTCCTTAAATCAAATCCCTTTCATATCAAGGCCATGAACAATCTGGGCCTGGCCTATATCGCCTCTGGACGATTGGAAGATGCGATCGACAGCTATCGGGCAGCGCTGCGATTCGATCCGGCTTTTACAGACAGCCTGTATAACCTGGGTATGGCTCTGGTATCCAAGCACAACTATTTGGAGGCGGCGGAGGTTTTTTCTGAATTGCTTGTCATATCCCCGGATGATAAGGATGCCCGGGCCAAACGGGACTACTGTTTGCAAATGATGGCCGTCCCGCCAAGGCGGTGAATCCGGGCGATGGTTATGATGGCTGGGATATCTCCGGGTTGATCCTGACCGCCAGCAGCGAGAGCCGGCTCCGGGGATCATTTTTCCTCATGGCCACTTGAATTGCTTTAGGGGAGCCGATCAGCACCACCAGCCGTTGTGCCCTGGTCAGGGCGGTATAGAGCAGATTCCTCTCCAGCATCGTATAGTGCTGCGTAATTAACGGCACGATTACCGCCGGATATTCAGACCCCTGGGATTTATGAACGGTAATGGCATAGGCCAGGGCCAGTTCATCAGTTTCGGAGAAATCATAGTCCACTAACCGGCCGTAGTATTCCACGGACAGGGAACGCCGGGCCGGATCAATGGCGACAATCGTGCCGATATCTCCGTTAAAAATTTCTTTCCGGTAATTATTTATCAGGTGGATCACCTTATCCCCGGTTTTAAAACCACCGGTCCCGGCAGGGCTGATCGCCGGCTCCGGGTTCAAGGCCGCCTGCAGCTTCTGGTTCAGGTTGATGACGCCGACCACGCCCTTGTGCATGGGCGTCAACACCTGGATTCCGGTGAGCGGATTTAATCCGAACATCTCGGGCAGTGTTTTACGGCAGAGGTTGACGATTTTCTCGGGAATTGCCTCCGGGTCGTTTTCCTCGATAAACCAGAAATCCTCGCCGGGGTTGAGTTTCCGGGCTGCTTCGAGGTCCGGCGGTTCTTCGTTCCTTATTTTATGGGCATTGGCGACAATGGCGCTTTCCCGCGCCTGGCGGAATATTTCAGTCAGATAGAAAACCGGCAGCCGCTCCGATCGTATCAGGTCGCGCAGGACGTTTCCCGGTCCTACCGATGGCAGTTGGAACACGTCTCCCACCAGGACCAGCCCGGCGGAAACCGGGATGGCGTTCAACAGGCGGTAAAAGAGTTGAGTGTCCACCATGGACGCTTCATCGATGATGACCGCGTCAGTTTTTAAGGGGTTGTCCCGGTTTCTGACGAACGATTCGTCTTCAAAGCTGTATCCCAGCAGCTTATGAATGGTAGCCGCCTCATGATGCGACACCTCGGCCAGCCGCTTGGCCGCCCGGCCGGTGGGAGCGGCCAGGACAACGGTCTTGCCGGAACCTTCCAGAACCGTGGTAATGGCGCGGATCAGGGTGGTCTTCCCCGTGCCCGGCCCGCCGGTAATAATCACGACGCGGTGGTGGAGGATATTTTCCAGTACTTCTAATTGTTCGGAAGAAGGCTTGATGGCCAACTTGTTGACGACCTGCTGAATCACATCTTCAGGGCCGGCGGCCGATGCGTCCATGGGCGAGGAGAGCATCGCCTGGAGCCTGACGGCCGTCATGGTTTCCGCTTCGTGCAGGCCGGCCGGAAAGACGATATTGATATCCGGGTCCGGCCCGGGCATGGCTTCAATAATGATGTCGCCATTTTTTTCGAGCTCGGCCAGGGCGGCTTCGGCTAGGGAAAGATCGATCTCGAAAACCGCTTCGCACTGTCGCAGAAGATGCTGCTCAAAGACGAAAACGTGGCCCCCGGCTATGTGCTGAGCCAGGAGATGGGAGAGACAGGCCCGGATTCTCCGGGGGCTGTCGGGCGCGGCGCCGGAACCAAGGGCGATGGCATCGGCGATCACAAAACCCGTACCCGGGATATCTTCGGCCAGCCGGAAAGGATCGGAGCGGAGGACATCCAGCGACTCAGGCCCATACTGCCTGAAAATTCTGGCGCTGTAAGACATATCCACTCCTTTTTCCCGCAGAAAGTCCATAAGTTCGCGGACAACGTGGTGCTCTGTCCAGGCCGTCCGGATGATGGCGGCCTTTTTTTCTCCTATACCGGGAACTTCCATTAATCGTTCCGGTTCTTTTTCGATTATTTTCAGGGCATCCGGCCCGAAGAATCCGGTTATCTTATCCGCCATGGCCGGGCCGAGGCCCCTGATCAGGCCGGACTTCAGATAGCTATTAATGCCTTCGGACGTTTCCGGCAGGATGATTTCGTAAGTGGTGATCTTGAACTGCTGACCGTATCTGGGGTGATCGGCCCAGGAGCCGGTGACGCGAACGGACTGACCGGGTGCGGCCGCGGGCATAAACCCCACCATGGTGATCGAATTCCTTTGACCGGAGGGTTTCAGGTCAACCACCGAATAATAACTGGTTTCGTTCCGGAATCGAATTTTTTTCAGGCTGCCTTCAATGGTGATCATGCGGCCGGATCCGAATTGTGATAGGTCATCAGCCAGCTGGCCGCGTCCAGCAGGTCGGCGGCGACATATTCAGGGGAGATTTTTTTTTGCAGAAGTTGTTTTTCGGCGGCCCGGCCGTTGCCTGTTTTAACCAGGATGCAGTAGCCGCAGCCCGCGGCTTTTCCGCATTCGATATCCCGGGCGCTGTCCCCGATCATGCAGGCTGAGGGCAGTTCGATGGCGTACTTGCGGCAGGCCTTGTAAATCAGGCCTGGCAGAGGCTTACGGCAGGCGCAACCCTCCTCCGGCGTATGAGGGCAGTAAAAAATATCGGTGATTTTTCCGCCATGGTCGGCAACGGTGTGGGCCAGCTTGGTAAATATGTAATCCAGCCCTTCTCTGGTCATCAGCTTGCGATTGACCGCCGACTGGTTGGTGATCAGGATAATGGAGAAATCCGCTTTGGTCAGACGCCGGATAGCCTCCAGGCTGCCGGGGATAAAGACGACCTCCGACCAGCTTTTAATGTAATCCGGCGAATCCAGGTTGATGACGCCGTCCTTATCCAGAAAGACGACCTTGTCAAGAGCGGGTAATTTCATTAAGCCCTGACATTTAGTGATATTTTTGATTAACGATATATAAAACTGTTATTATAGAAAAAGCGGCATGTCAACTGCGGTCGATGATCAGCGGGAATAACTGCTTGTTTTTTTGACTCTTATAATGTTATACAAAAAAAGAGGAGGCGCGCGCGCGGTGTAGGACGAAAGTGTGCCCCGGTGATTTCGGATATTCTTGCCGGCAGGATGATGGCTGCTTCAATCCAAAAGAGGAATAAAATTATTGTTCCCGGCGCGTTGAAACCCGGCGATCCCATTGGAATCGCCGCGCCGGCCGGGTCTTTTGACGCCGATCGCTTCCAGCGGGGCGTTCAATTAATTGAAGCCCTGGGATTTAAAACGGTCCTGCCCGAAGGCCTGTTTGAAAAGCAGCGCTATCTTGCCGGACCGGATGAACACCGGGCCCGTATATTGAACGGTCTTTTTTCAGACAAGACCATAAAAGCCGTCCTTTGCGCCAGGGGCGGGGTTGGCTCCCTGGAGATTTTTCCCTTACTGGGTTTTTACG
>CAYSMV010000012.1:0-7618 GCA_964432245.1 uncultured Desulfobacterales bacterium | reverse complement strand
GGCCGGAGCGGCGGGTTGTGAATAACCGTCCGGTTGTACAGCAGGTATGGCCGAACGGTCCGGCAAAATGGTCTGAGGCGCGCCGGAATGCTTTATTGTCTGTTCGCTTCCGCCGGCAATGGGAACTTTTTTGACCGGCTCCTCCGGAATGGGAGGCGCCGGCTTGAGCGCTCTGTAGATAAAAAAACCTGTAATAAGCAGGACCACGCACAACAGGCTTATATCAATCAACTTGGAACGTGGCGTTTCTCTGTCCTCTGATTCAACGCTCCCGTCTGGTCCGGCAGGCTCCTCCTTCATCTTTTCAAAAATAATACCGCACTTGGCACATTCCTTGTCTTCCGGATCAATCCTGGCGCCGCATACGGGACAGGCGATACGCATATCCCGGGGAAGCTCTTTGAATGAACAGGGACGACCTTTCTTCCAGATCGTATCCCAGTCGGATTGGATAAAATCTTCCCAGCCGCCGCTCTCGTCATCCCATATGGTACTGCCATGATAACACAGGCCGACGCGGCCATCTTCAAATTTTATGGCGGTTGTTTCGAAATTGTGGTTGGAAAGTTGGAATTTTTTCGCCTGCCATCGGGACATAACGCACCTCATCTGTCATAATACATACGGGCACCTCTGAAAAACGCCTTCTGACAATTTCAGTAAGTCACCCTCAATTTTTTTGATAATAATCAGACAGACAACCGTGCCAGCATTATTGTCTATTTTAACATCAATCTATAAAAAAAACAAGGGATCGCTGTGTTCTTTTTCGCAATCCCTTATTGAAAATGCTGGCTGAGGGACAAGGACTCGAACCTTGACTAACGGGGCCAGAACCCGTCGTCCTGCCATTAGACGATCCCTCAGGATATATCACAATAATAACTAAACCGCTCTCTTATCGTCAAGAAAAAACGCATTGATTTTTGATGCCGGATATCGCCGCGGCCAGCCTCCGGGAGACCGCCGGACGGCCAAGGACCATCATGGTTTCAAAAATGCCGGGGCTCTCGGTCCGGCCGGTAATCGCTACGCGCAGGGGTTGGGCGATTTTCCCGAACTTTAAGCCGGTAGCGTCCATCAACTGCTGAAAGGCTTTTTCCAGTTCTTCCTGAGTAAAAGCCGGGATCCTTTCAACCGATTCATAAGTCATTTCCAGAAGCCGTAGATTTTCGATTGTAAGAAATTTGCGTGCGGCTTGTTCATCGTATTGAACCGGCTCTTCAAAATAAAAAGCGGCCTTATCCGCCATCTCAATCATGGTTTTGCTGCGTATTGTCAGCGTGCCGATGACATCATGAAGATACCTGTCGTCACCGACCTCGTAACCCCGGCTCTTGAGAAAGGGACGAAGGTGATCGGCCAGATCTCCGGGCGCGATGTTTTTAATGTGTTCGGCGTTGACGGCCAGAAGCTTTTCCGGGTTGAATACCCCGGCCGACTTGCCGATATGATCCAGAGAAAATTTTTCAATAAGTTCGTTCATGGTGAAATATTCCTGGTCGCCGTATGACCAGCCCAGGCGAACCAGGTAATTCAGCAGCCCGGCGGGCAGAAAGCCCATATCGCGGTATTCCAGAACGGACATGGCCCCGTGACGCTTGCTCAAACGGGAACGGTCGCTGCCCAGCACCATGGGAACATGGGCGAAAACCGGCAATGCGCAACCCAGCGCCTGGTAGAGCATGATCTGCCGGGGTGTATTGGTAACGTGGTCGTCCCCCCGGATAATGGTGTTGACCTTCATGGTAATATCATCGACCACAACGGCGAAATTATAAGTCGGCGTCCCGTCGCTCCTGAAAATGACAAAATCTCCGATTTCGGCATTGTCAAACGCGATGTGGCCCTTGACGATATCATCAAGAACGGTTTTTCCCAGGTCCGGTGTCCTGAAACGGACGACCGTTTTATCGGACGGAGAGAGCCCTTTATCCCGGCAGGTGCCGTCATAAACCGGGTTGGCGCCTCCGGCCAGAGCCTGTTTCCTTTTTTCCTCCAGTTGTTCGAGCGAGCAGTCGCAATAATAAGCCAGCCCCCGGTCGAGCAGCCGTTTAACATAATCACGATAAATATCAAATCGTTCCGATTGGAAATAAGGCCCCTCGTCCCAGTCGATACCCAGCCATTGGAGGGACTCGAGAATGCCCTCGACCGAAGCCCGGGTGGAACGCTGTACGTCGGTATCCTCCAGGCGCAGAATAAATTTTCCGCCGCAATGCCTGGCGTAAAGCCAGTTAAACAGGGCTGTCCGGGCGCCGCCAATATGCAGATGACCGGTGGGGCTCGGCGGAAAGCGCGTAACAACGGTCTCCATTATTAACCTCCCGCGATTTTTATCCGGGTTATAGCACCGCCTTTAACGAATTTGCAAATTAAAACCGGATTTATTCAGAGGAAGCAGAATCCTTGACAAAGCAGTTGAAAATTGTTTTTGCTGATAAAAAGGACCCTTTTCCTGCAAGGGGAAAATCTGTATATGAAAAGTCGAGAATATACCTATCGCCTTCCCTACAATCTCCTCCTGATTACCATCGGTTCCGCCGTGTTCTCGTTCGGCGTGAAAGCGGTGCTGGTGCATCAACAGTTTATTGTCGGCGGACTTTATGGGATCGGACTGCTGATCTATTACCTGTCTCAGATGTTCACCCCGGGGATCTGGTTTTTCTTGCTGAATATCCCCCTGTTTCTGGTCAGTTTTTTTTATATCAGCCGAAGGTTCTTTTTTTACAGTCTTTATGCCACGCTGGCCATAACAATAACTTCAATAGCCATAAACATGGATCTTGGCTTTCAGAATCAAACGTATGCGGCTATTGCCGGCGGCATCCTGTGCGGCACCGGAAGCGGCATGATTTTACGGTCACTGGGAAGCGGCGGCGGCATGGATGTTGTCGCGGTAATACTGAATCAGCGTTTTAACCTCGGAATCGGCAAGTTTTACCTGATATTTAACGGCGTTCTTTTTTCCTTTTTCCTGCTGTTTTTTACCGCCGACCAGCTTATCGCCTCTTTAATAGTCGTTTTTATCTCGTCTTCCATGATTGAATACATGCTGGCCCTATTTAACGCCCGGAAAATCGCGCTGATTATCAGCAATAAGAACCACACCATCGCCGACGTGCTGCTCCGCCAGCACCGCCAGAGCGCAACTTTTATCAAAGGCTTCGGCGCTTACAGTAAAAAAGAACAGGACATCCTCATGACCATTACCAACAACATCATGCTGAAGCGTCTGGAAGGTATCGTGTTCTCTCTTGATCCCAACGCGCTTTTTGTTGTGGAAAACACGTTCAATGTGATAGGATCAACATTCGGCAAACGGAAATTATATTGATCGTTTCAGGGTGGGGATAAAAATCGCTTCTATCGCTTTCCGTTTTTTTTCAACACATCTTGAAATAAAAGAAAGGGGTGCAATATGGCCACGAAATATAAAGGCTATGTCGGCCGAATCGCGGATATCAATCTTTCTTCCGGAACAGTCACGGAATATCCGGTAGCCGACGAGGACCGGGAAAAATTTCTCGGTGGGCGCTACCTGACCACCAAAATTTTATGGGACACGCTGGCTCCCGGCGTGGATCCGCTTTCCCCGGACAACATTCTGTTGGTGATGACGTCTCCATTAACCGGTACCGGCGCTCCCTCTACCAGCCGTTACGATATCTCCGCCAAAAGCCCGCTGACCGGCGGCATCGGCCATTCCAACAGCGGCGGCAATTTCGGCATTCATCTAAAACGCGCCGGCTTCGACGGCGTAGTCGTGCGCGGCAAAGCCGAGCAGCCGGTGTATATTGAGTTCAACGACGGCCGGGTCGACATAAAAAACGCCGGGGAAATCTGGGGCGCGGACACCCAGAAAACCCAGGAAATGATGCTGGCCGGCAGGAATGGCGGGGCCATGGCCATCGGCCCGGCCGGTGAGCACCTGGTTCGATTCGCCTCGGTGGTGTCCCAGGAAAGAAGCCATGGCCGCACCGGCATGGGCGCGGTCATGGGATCAAAAAACCTGAAAGGCATGGCGGCTTTCGGAAAACAGAAAATCGCCGTCGCCGAGCCCGAGGCTTTTAAAAAAACAGTTAAAAGCTGGATCAAGCTGCTGAAAAGACATCCCGCCACCGGCGAAATAGTTCCCAAATACGGAACCTCCGTTTTCCTGAGCAGCCTCTCCCGCAACAACGCCCTGCCCACCAGAAATTTCTCGGAAGGCACCTATGAAAACGCTTATGACATCAGCGGTGAGCGGCTGGCGGATAAGTTTTTGATAAAAAATTACGGTTGCGTTTCCTGTCCCATCCGCTGCGGCCGGGTGGTGGAATATCAGGGCAAAGAAATCAAGGGGCCGGAGTATGAAATACTCTGTCTGATGGGATCCAACCTGGGCGTCAACAGCATGGAGGCGATCATCCGCTGGAACTATGAGCTTGATTGTCTCGGGATGGACAGCATCAGTGTCGGCAATATCCTGGGTTTTGCCGCGGAATTAAATAAGAAGGGCCTCTGGAAGAACGGCCTGGAGTTCGGAAAAGCGGATAATATCTCCGCGGTGATCGAGGATATCGCTTATCGCCGGGGTATCGGCAACGACTTGGCCGAGGGCGTGAAACGCCTGGCCGCCAAATACGGCGGGGAGGACTTCGCCGCTCATTCCAAGGGGCTGGAAATGGCGGCCTATGAGCCGCGTTCGTCCGTGGGGCACGGCCTGGGTTATGCCACCGCCAACCGCGGGGCGTGTCACCTGGACGGCGGATACATGGTCTATTTTGAAGTCACCGGGCCCGCCACCCTGAACCCGCTCCATGTCCGGTCCAAGCCGGGCTGGGTCATCCTGGATCAGAACCTGCTGTCAGCCATCAGCGCCGGCGGAAACTGCCTGTTCACCTCCTGGACCTTTGTGCCGGCCCAGGCCTTCAAGCTGCCGGATCATCCCCTGGCGTCGGCCGTCGTCAGTTTTCTGCTGACCTGGACCTGGCCGGTTATCGACGGCCTGCTGCGGCTGCCGCCCTGGACGCAGAAACTGCATCTGCCCATGCTGCCCCACCCCAGAGCCCTGCATCAGGCCACTGGCATGCCGATGGACTTCGGCCGGTTTGTGGCGGTCGGCAACCGGGGTTTTACCCTGGAACGAATGTTCAATCTAAGGGAAGGAATCGATAAAAAAGCCGATACCCTCCCCCGGCGGTTCACCGATGAACCGCTGTCGGGCGATCCCAGACGGATAGTGCCGCTGGACAGGATGCTGCCCAAATATTACAAGCTGAGAGGCTGGGATAAAAACGGTGTGCCCACGGCCAAGACACTGAAAAAACTCGGTCTTGGGTTTGCCGTGGCCTGATGATCATCATTCATTCCGGTATCCCATGGGATGATATGTAACTGTTTTTTAAAATATATTATCATAAAAGAGGGCGGCCTTGCGGCCGCCCTTGAAATTAGAAAAGCCCAAAGCCCCCTCGTCTCTTTTGTGGAACATCCGGGTTAAGGGAATAAAATTCTTGACAATTATTCCGGCTTTAACTAATCCTATTAAGATTATACAACATAAATACCAAATAAATACCAAGGAGAAAACAAGATGGCCGTACCAAAACATAAAAAATCGAAATCAAAAAAGAATATGCGTCACGCCCATTACAAGGCAACGCCGGTCGATACCTCCTCATGCCCTGAATGCGGTGAAGCCAAGCTTCCCCACCGGGCTTGTCCCGCCTGCGGGGCCTATAAGGGTCGGAAAGTGCTCGACGTAGAGGAATAAAAGCCAGTCGCTTCCAGCAGGCTGGTATTGATCAGGAGTAAATAGCCATGGGGCTTGATCAGAACCAACGGGTAGTCGTGGTGACAGGCGGCTCCCGTGGGATCGGCCGGGCGGTTTGTCTGGCCTTGGCCGAAACCGGAGCTCATGTCTATTTTAATTATCTTCGTTCCCGGTCCGCGGCCCGGGAAACCGAAGCGCTTGTGAAAAAAAGGGGGGGGCGGGTAACGTCCGTCCGCGCCGATGTCGCCGTAGAAAAAGATGTGCGGCGTTTTTTCTCTACCGTCGTCGATGAAGCCGGACAGCTGGACATCCTGGTCAACAACGCCGGCATTACCAGGGACGGCCTGGTGCCGCGCATGAAGGAGCAGGACTGGGACGATGTGCTTGATGTAAACCTTAAGGGCGCGTTTTTCTGTATCAAAGCGGCTTTGCGTCAGATGCTCAAACAGCGGGCCGGGCGTATTATTAATATCAGTTCCGTGGTGGGGTTGACCGGCAATCCGGGACAGGCCAATTACGCGGCCTCCAAAGCGGGATTGATCGGGCTGACTAAATCAGTCGCCGCTGAATACGCCTCCCGGAATATTACCGTTAACACCGTTGCCGCCGGCCTGATCAATACCGATATGACGGCGGCTCTTTCCGCCGCTGAAAGAAAGAATATCGCCGGAAGAATCCCGCTGGGCAGAATAGGCGAGCCTGAAGAGGTGGCCGCCGTAGTAGCGTTCCTGGCCTCATCCATGGCTTCTTATATTACCGGGCAGGTAATTCATGTTAACGGCGGTTTATACATGTGAGTCGGAACGGGTAAAAGAAAGGAGAAACAACATGTCGGTTGAGGACAAGGTAAAACGAATTATTGCGGAAAGACTTGAGATCGATCCGGGTGACATCAGTCTGGACGCCGAATTTATAAGCGATCTTGGAGCGGATTCTCTGGATATTGTTGAATTATTGATGTCTCTGGAGGATGAATTTGATCTGGAAATCTCAGATGAAGAAGCCGAACAGATCAAAACCGTAAAAGACGCCGTGGACTATATCAACGAACGGCTGTAGTCCGGTTATTTCCCGACATTGCTGAAACTGAAACGATGTTCGGTTTTACCTTTCAAATGTCGGGGCGGATGTGAATTTCTTTGTTTTGTTTGGAGTGTTTGTTTTGAATTACTGGGAATATCTTGCGGAAAAAGATCCTGAAATCGCCCGCGCCATTCAGCGGGAGATGGATCGACAGCAGAATACCCTGGAGCTGATCGCCTCGGAAAATGTCGCCAGTCCGGCAGTCATGGCGGCTCAGGGGAGCGTGCTGACGAATAAATACGCCGAGGGTTATCCGGCCCGGCGATATTACGGCGGTTGCGAATATGTCGATGTCGCCGAGCAGCTGGCCATCGACAGGGCCAAAAAACTGTTTCAGGCGGCTTATGTCAACGTGCAGCCCCATTCCGGGTCCCAGGCCAATATGGCGGTTTATTTCGCGCTGCTCAAACCAGGCGACACCGTACTGGGAATGGACCTTTCTCACGGCGGGCATCTGACGCACGGCAGCCCGGTCAATTTTTCTGGCCGGCTGTTTAATTTCAAACCTTACGGCCTGCGTCAGGATACCGGTCGCATTGATTACGATCAGGTGGCTGATCTGGCAAAAAAGTATCAGCCTAAAATGATTGTGGCCGGCGCCAGCGCCTATCCACGGCGCCTGGAATTCGAAAAATTCCGGGATATTGCGCAATCCGTAGACGCCCTTTTGATGGTTGACATGGCTCACATCGCCGGTCTGGTGGCGGCCGGTCTGCATCCTTCTCCGCTGCCTTTTGCCGATGTCGTCACCTCAACGACCCACAAGACCCTGCGCGG
>CAYSMV010000011.1:0-8556 GCA_964432245.1 uncultured Desulfobacterales bacterium | reverse complement strand
CGTCTGAAACTTCTATCAACATCTGGTGTCCGGAAAAATATTGACACACAAGGACGGCCTTGCTATGGCTAAAGGATAGAAAAGCAACTTCCTATCTTTCCGGCCGCAAGGCCCTGATCAAAAAAGGTAAATCCCGTGAGTGCGTCTTTGTCCGGGTCCGGGTTGCGCCGGGCCAGGGACGTCACGTGATCGTTGCCCGGTTCGACCAGGTCAAACCCCGATCGCTGATTGTTCCGCCAGAGACCCCGGGCGATGATGCCGGCCACATTAATTCCCTGTTGCTTCATCCAGCCGGTCAGGGCTTCGGCCAGGGTGGTTTTGCCGGACTGGGTATCACCGGTGATGATGATTACCCGCGGTCGATCATTCATCAAAAATCGCTTTCGGCAGAAACACCTGCCTCTTGCCGGAGATAGTGACGGCCAAGGTCTCGGTTTCATACAGCCGGTCCATGTTGACTTTCGTCATGACATCGGCCGTCGGACCGGACTCGATAACCCGGCCGTTCTGAAGCATGATGATCTGATCGGCAAACAACATGGCCAGGTTGGGGTCGTGCATGGCGGCAACGACACTGATTCCCCGGGTCCGGCAGATCTCTTTAATGGTGGAAAGCAGCCGGTACTGATTGTGAAAATCAAGATGATTGGTGGGTTCATCCAGCAGCAGCACATCGCTGGTCTGAACCAGCGCTCCGGCCAGGAGAGCCATCTGCCGTTCCCCGCCGGAAATCCGATTAAAATTGCAGCCGGCCAGATGTCCGGCATTGAGCATGTCCAGCGCCGCTTTGGCCAGGGCATAGTCTTCAGGACCGGGGCCGGCCGTCATCCCCAGATACGGCGCCCGGCCCATGACCACTACTTCCAGGACCGTAAACGGGAAAATATCCACATGCTCCTGGGGCACCAGGCTGATTCGCCTGGCCACCGCCTGGCGGGACAAGGTGCTCAGGTCGGTCTGATTGACCAGTACGCAACCGGCGCATGGCGTCAAGATGTTATTTAAACAATGCAGCAGCGTGGTCTTGCCCGATCCGTTACGGCCCAGCAGGGCGCAGAACACACCCGTTTCGATATCGAACGAAATATCGCGTAGAACAGGGTGACCATTATATTGAAACCCGACTGACCGGCAGGACAGTTTTACATCCATCCGCTCCCCCTGTTTCTGTAAAGCAGGTACGCGAAAACCGGCGCACCGGTCAAAGCGGTAATAATACCCACGGGAATTTCACTGGTGGTCAGGCTGCGGGCCAGATCATCGGCCGCCAGCAGGAAAATACTTCCCAGCAGGGCGGTCACGGGCAGCATGTGCTTGTGATCCGGCCCCACCAGCGTGCGGGCGATATGGGGGACCACCAGGCCGATCCAGCATATCTGGCCGCAGGTGGCCACGGTGATGGCCACGATCAATGAGCTGGCGGAAATCAGGACAAACCGGAACAAACCGGGTTCAACCCCGTGGGCCTTGGCCTGAAGATCGCCCAGAGAAAGGATGTTCAAGCGGAACCGCAACAGCAGAAACAGCACCAGAATACCCAGACAGAAAGGAGCGGTGATGCCGACATCGGTCCAGGTCACCCGCGTCAGGCTGCCCATGATCCAGAAGACAATGGTCGGCAGTTCATCGTGCGGATCGGAAAAATATTTCACCACCATCAGCAGGGCATTGAAAAACGAAAGAACCACCATGCCGGCCAGGACCAGTACAATGACCGGCTTGACAGAGACCAGCCGGGCAATACCCAGGGCGGTGTAAACCGCCAGCAGCCCGAAGGCAAAAGACAGCAGGTGAACCTGCAGAAAGGAATCTCCGGGCAGTACCAGCCCGAGCGCGGCGCCGAAAGTGCAGCCGGCGGAAACGCCCAGAATATCGGGGGATACCAGAGGATTTCTGAACAGCCCCTGGTAAACGGCACCGGACAGCGCCAGGCTCATACCGACCATGATCGCCATCAAACACCGGGGTAGGCGCAGCCACCAGACCACCATGGTATCGACCGCCATTGGATCACCCGGAAAGTCCCCGGATAACAGGCGGGAAAACACCGACCACAGGGCGGCGCCGTCCGCCTGATAACGGCCGACAAACAGCGAAGCGACAAACAGGACCGCCAGAGACACCAGCAGCCAGGCGATCAGTCTTCGCGGCCCGTAAAGGGGATAACGGCCTGGATGTGAGGATTCACGTTTCATTCTGTTCGAAATATTCCGTCGGCCAGTTCACCGTTCATCCCGCTCAACGATCGGCCAAAGAGCTCCTTATGAAAACGATTAATAATCGTCATGACTTCATTCCGGTCAAAATGATCGGGGTAGGCCTTTTCCGCCATCCACAGCGTCGCCAACACGGACAGCGGCGAAGGAAAATCCCAGGGGGACAGGGTGGACGGAAAGCGGTAGACGGCACCGCCCGCCACTGCGGATACGCGCTGAAAAACAGCGGCGTCGAGGCGGCGAACCGTGGAGGCGGCCAGGCTCTGAGAAATAACGATGATGTCCGGGTCCCAGCGGATGAGCTGTTCCGGTGAAATGTCCTGGAAATAGCCCTGAAGGTCGTGAGCAACGTTTATCAGGCCGGCGCGGGTCATAATTTCATCCTGCAGCATGTTGCCGGTAGCCGTGCTGAACAATCCCCGGGGAGAGGCAAAATATGCTTTTTCCTTTCCGGGTATCGCGGCAGCGGTCAGTCGCCGGTCCACCAAAGCCAGGACTTCATCCATGAGAGCCGCCGCCGGGGAGTCATTTCCGCTGCTTCCCACCGCCCGGGTGATCAGTTCCAATGTCTGTTTGATGCTGTCGAATGTTTCCGGAAGAATAATAATCGCGGGGATGCCCAGGGCATGCAGCCGTCCGGCCAGTTCCCGGCCGTCTTTCTGGGCATACAGAATGACCAGATCCGGCTTGAGCGATACGACTGTCTCCATGTTCAACCCCGTGGATTTCTGACCGACAACAGGCACATGCGCCACATCGGGATAAATCGCACGGTGAAGCGGATCCCGTCCGGAATCGGTATCAATACCGACCAGTTTTCCCTGAAGCCCCAGGCAGAAAACGCACAGGCTGGCCGGCTTAAAAGTCGTTACCAGGCGGTTGACCGGTCCCTTCAAAGTCAGTGTCCGCCCCGCCATATCGGTGACGACACGGCTGCCGGTTGCCTCCCCGGCGGCAGCCGGCTGGCTGAAAAGGCTGATCATCAGAAGCAGTCCGATGATCCGGCCGGTTTCTTTCCATCTGTTTTTTATCATATCGGCCTCATGGAGAATAACGCTGTGGCGAATATATCATCAATCGGCTTGATCTCCAAGACCGGAAGGCCATGGGAAGGCTGCCGAAAGGCGCGGCGTGCGCATCACTTCAAAAAAGCGGCTGTCCGGTTTATTTTGTCGGTCGTGCCGGACACTGCCCAGTAAACAAAAAAACAGAGAATCATGGCGGCGTAAATACCGAAAAAAAGTTCATGCAGGAAATTATCGGCGACGGTAATGACGGCGCCGACAGATATCTCGCCCATGGCCGGCCGGGACAACTTGTCAGCCGGGAAAAACCGGTTGAGCGTGATCCGGAACGATCCCCGGCGAAAAGGGCGCAACAGAAAAGCCCGGCCCGTATCGACCACTTCCCCTTCTTTTTGGATGGTAAAGTCCGCATAATTATCCTTCAGGCTGACCCGGTCCCGGGTCATCTTTTTTCTGATCTCATCGTGTTCCAGATTCATCAGATCCGGGGAAAAGGAACAGTGGATCGACTCCAGGCGGATGGTTCTGCCATCCGGCAGAACGAGCTGCTGGCCCGGCCGCAGTTTAATACGCGCGGTTTTGAATCCAATGGTCATGTTGGCCACATGACCGATCATGACCAGGCCGACAAGAATATGCAGGGTCAGGAGCAGCAAGGGTTTACGCCCGTTTTTTGCGCGGATTTTCAAGGCCGGCCGGGTCAGACAGCAGCAGACCAGGTTAAGCAGCAGCAGCCCGGACAAAACGAACAGGATCATCAGCCAGGCACTGATCAGCGGTTGTGAAACGCCGCTGGTCAGCAGCCAGGACAGAAACAACTGATCGTTCATGCCCTTGATGACCGACGCAACGGCCGGTTGACGGACCAGCAGAATGCCGATACCCAGCCAGACCGCCAGAACACACATAAGGATAAAACTGAACGTCAGCGAAGATATGCGGTTTAACAGTGCCCGCGATTGGTTGCCACGGGTTTGGTCATCAACCATGTCGCTCCGGCCGTTGGTTTTTACCATATAAATAACCCTGTGATCGCCATGACAGAAGCCAGGTGCAGCGATAACCGCCATTTATTGAGACGGATCAGGAACATGGGCAGATGGAGGTTGACCATGAAAATAAAAAAAACCATGGCGGACTCGAAAAAATTGGCGCTCCAGTGCCAGGAGTCGCCCCAGCCCAGCAGGCACCAGACGGATCCGGACAATTCACTGCACAAAAAAATAATGGCCCCGGCCATAAACAGCCCCCGGTCAAAAACCGGCCGGCCGCTGAGGACAGAAGCGATCATCGCCAGGGCCACGGTCAACATGACGCCGGCGGCGAGAAGCTTGAAAAAAAAGAACCCCTGCGACCAGAAACTGGCGTACATGAAATAATCGTGATTGAGCTGGAGTCCGGCCAGTGCCTCAACCGTGCTGAGCAGTCCCAGGGTAAGACCGAATACGACCAGCACGGCACGGTCGCGGCGGAACCGGGGCAGCGCCAGCAATAGTGCGGCGGCGGTCCAGGCAAGGACCGTCAGCGATTCATACCCTCCGACCAGGGGAAGACGACGAATGGTGAAAATCAGCATGCCGCCATGAATCGTCAGCAGCAGGAATCCGGCGGCAGCCGGCAGGTCGGTCCAAAGGGCTCTCCTGCCGGTTCCGGCCGCCACGGCGGTGATCAGAAAGAACACCGCCGCGATGAGATTGAGCATCATGGCGCCGGGGATGATATCGGTACCTGTCATCATTTAAAACCGGGCGCTGGCGCCTACCCGGTAAATGCGGCCCCGGCCGGGAAATCCGATTTCCTGTTCATAATCTTTATCAAACACATTGTCGACTTCCGCATAACAGGTCAGAATATCCATGAACGTTTTGGAAACACGGGTATTCAGAATAAAATATTCGCCGGTGGTGGTGGTTTCCGCGTCAGGGTCTCCGGTGGTCGGCAGGGTGTCGTACATTTCGTCGACATAAATACCCTGCAGGTCGATTTCAGCCAGCAGCCGCGGGACGGTGATCCCGCAGCCGACCCCCAGTTTATGCTCCGGCACATTCGCCACTCTACCCGTAGCCCGTTGGCCGCTGCGGTTATCGGCGTCATTGTAGGTATAGTTCAGATTAAAACGGCAACTGTCGGTCGGCTGGACAGACAGGGTGATTTCCGCGCCGGTCATGGCGATATCTTCGGTGTTGGTGTAAAGCGCGGCGCCGGTATAGTCGTCTTCATAATAGTCCCGGGAAATCCAATCGGATATATCATGATAAAAAGCCGCTATATCCACCGTGGCCCGGGAACCGATCTCTTTTCTGACGCCAAGAGTATAGTTGACGGTGACCTCAGCGTCAAGATCCGGATTGCCCCCTTGCGAAGAATACAGTTGAAAAAGTGATGGAAACCGGGTTTTCCTGGCCACGGAACCGTAAACAGTGGCCTCTTGGATCAGATAATCGAAACCGATCATGGGATTTATCTCGTCTTCGGTGTCAGGGGTATCCAGCGAGACCTGGCCGACCAGCATATCATCGTCGTCAAACACATAATCTTCGGCTTCGTCGACGGTAAACCAGTCGTAACTGATCCCGGCGTAAATCGTCAGCCCGTCGTTCGGCCGGAATTCGTGCTCGGTGCCGACGGAACCGGTATAAGACGCGTAATCGTTATACGGCAGATAGTTGTCATCCGTGGCTTCGTGATCATCTTTTTTGTAATGCAGGGAAATATGCCCCTGATGAAAATCCGCCGCGGAAAAATCGGAAAACAGAGAGGCGCCGAATATGTTGTCTTTGTAGGTGCTTTTGGCGATGACCCGGGCGATGTCGGGTCCGTCATAGGAAACGTATTCATCCTCGTGGTCGTGATAAAACAGTTTGCCCCGCAGGGTCAGGTTGTCGCTGATGGTATGGCGACCGCTCAGATCAAGACCCCAGTCATTATAATTTTCAAACCGCGCAAACGTTGAAAAACCCGGGCTGTCTCCTTTACGGGTGAAAATCCGGTATTCGTTGGTGGCCAGCGGGTGGCCCTTTTCCGATTGCAGCGTATGAAAGCTTAAAAAATATTCGAATTGCTCGGTCGGGGCAAGACCGACCCGGGCCCAGAACTTATCCTCCTCATAATCTGAATTTTCCCGGCGGCCGCCGTCTTCATGAATACCGTCAAGATCGGGCATGAATTTTTTGGCACGAACGGCTGTTTCCGGATCAAAATCATGAGAAAGCTTCCAGCCGTCACTTTCCTGACGATTGTAGCTGAGCCAGTAGTTGAGCTTGCCGACCTGATTGCCATGCGAAAGGGAAACATTGTAAGTGTCGTCTTCGCCCATTTCACCCTGGACATGAAACGTTGGTTTTTCAGTTCCCTGCTGCGTAATAATATTGATAACCGCCACCTGGGCATTGGCGCCATAAAGTACAGAGGGCGCGTTCTTGGTGATTTCGATCCGGGAAATAATATCCACCGGGATCTGGTCCAGGTTCAGTTTTCCGTAATAGGTTTCATAATAGGGGATGCCGTCGATCAGAAACAGGGTCTTTTCCTGGGAAAACCCGTGAACGGAAACTTCAGCTTCGTTTTTTCGCCCCCGGGTCATGGTAATGCCCGGCGCGAATTTCAGGGCTTCCGCCACGGTTTTGCTGTTATAGGTCTTGATATCATCGGCGGTGATGGTGTGGTTAATGGCAATGTCTGCAACATTTGTTTTTTCGCTGGAAACGATGATCTCTCCCAAAGTGTACGCCTTTTGATCAACGGTTGATTCCGCGGCCGAAGCGCTGGCTGCCATTACCAGGCAAGAGACCAGCATAATTCCCCAAATAATCTGTTTCATAGACTCCCCCTTACTTGTGCCATACAGGCTTTGTTGTTAGAAACAGAAAAAATAGGATTTATCGTTATTATTTGTCAATATTAAATTAAATTCCTGCTGTTAATTTTCTAAAAATAACATATAATAACAAATACGAACGATAAAAACAGAAGCATAATGATAAAAAATCCCTTGGGAGTGCCCGGCAAGCCGCCCTTGTATTCCGGCGCTGTTTCCTATATGAAAAAGCCATATCCGGAATTCGACGAGCGCTCACCGCCTCGGCTTGAAAGGAGCAGACATGAAAAAGATGCTGTCAACCCGGGAAGTGGCTGAATACCTGGGTGTTAATGAAAAAATGGTCTACTCTCTGGTTTCGGGCAAAGGATTACCCGCCTCCAAGGTCACCGGCAAATGGGTTTTCCCGCTGCATCTGGTGGATGAGTGGATGGAGGCCAATACCCTCAACTATCCCAGCCGCGCCCTTGACAAGGAATCAGCCCACCCCCGGGTGATCGTGCTGGCCGGCAGCAATGATATCCTGCTGGAAAAGACCATCGCCCTGTTTAACCGTTCTTTCCAGGATTACCTGGCGGTCTTTGCCAACCTTGGCAGCATGGGCGGCCTGCGCGCGCTCCGCAGAGACCTTTGCCACATCGCCTCTTCCCACCTTCTCCAGGAAAACGGCACGGACTATAATTTTGAATTTGCCAACCGCGAGTTCAACCAGGTGCCGGTGATGGTCAATTTCTGCCGCCGCGAGCAGGGGTTTGTGCTGCAATCCGGCAACCCCAAAAACATCCACGCCATAACGGATCTTAAAAACCCCGGGCTGCGGCTGGTAAACCGGTCAATCGGCACGGGTACACGGCACCTGTTCGACCGGGAAGCGGGAAAAGCGGGTATCGACCCGAAAACCATTACCGGATATCACCACGAGGTTAACAGTCATCTGGAAGTCGGGCTGGAAATATTATCCGGGCGGGCGGATATCGGACTGGGAATCCGGGCCGTAGCCGGTCTGCTGGGGTTGGATTTTATTCCGCTTCGGTGGGAGCGTTATGATCTCATGATCGCCAAGGATCGGTTTTTCGACAAATCACTTCAGTATTTTCTGGGCATCATGCAGGAAGCCGAATTCAAGGAAATCGCAAACACACTGGACGGGTACGACGTCTCTGCGGCAGGAAAAATAATATATCCGCAGGAGCCGGTAGTATCTGCCCCCGCTCCGGACGGAACGATGAAAATCATCGACAGGGCGTAAACCATGCCTGATATAAAGCCATTCTTCCACCTGGATGATTATGATCAGTTTATCGATCCGGCCAGGGTCAAGGTATTAAATGACGGGGATGTTTGGGAGATGTAAAGCGAAAAACTCCGGGTTATTTGTAAAAATCATTCAAATTTATCAAATATGGATAACTGCGTTATCAAATTAAAACTTGACTTTTGCGTGGTTGTAATCTATAAAAGTTATATTTTTAAATGATTATATCCCTGCAAATGGAGG
>CAYSMV010000010.1:0-4574 GCA_964432245.1 uncultured Desulfobacterales bacterium | reverse complement strand
CCCTGGAAAATGTTAAAATATAGCAAGGAGACCAGTTTAAAAAACTGGGCAGGAGAATTATTTTCCATTTGACAACTGTCAATCATATCAGGGTTTTAGAGTTTTAAGGCTATAACCAATCGGATTCGGGACCATTAGCTTATCAAACAATTCCAGGTCTTCGGGCGCGTCTATCTGGAAGGAACGTTCCATGGGCATGGGGTAAAGGCCGATACGGCCAGCCATGCGGGCGCCGGTTTCTTTTAAGACATGCGGTTTGAATACGTAAATGCTGCCGTTTTCCAGATATTCAATATGGCTGTCCTGCCGCCGGGGACGATTGGCCGGGTCAAAATTCAAAGGCCGGGCGCAGCCGTTTTCATCCTGGCCCCAGCGGCCGATAAAGTGCTCGGGGCATGCTGAAAAGACACTGTCGTAATTTTCCTGGAGCAGCAGGTTCACGGCACCGTCTATATCGGCAGGCAACCGGTAGGGGGAAGTAGCCTGAAGGAACACGACCAGATCCGGCTGGTAATGTTCGCGTGCGGCCAGTTCGTCCAAGACGTGTTGAAGAGCGGATTCGGACGAGGCCGTATCGTTGGCCAGTTTGGCCGGACGATGGATGATCTCCGCGCCGTATGATTCGGATACGGCGGCGATTTCGTCGTCATCGGTGGAAACGATTAGGCGATTGATTGTGGTTGCGGCCAGGGCGGTTTGGATGCTCCAGGCGATCAGGGGTTTGCCGGCAACGGGTATGATGTTTTTGCGCGGGATGCCTTTGGAGCCGCCGCGGGCGGGGATGATGCAAAGGATGTTCATGAAAGGTTTAAGGTTTAAGGTTTGAGGTTTGAGGTCTAAGGTTTTATGGGCTGTGCTAAATCGGCGAGGTGTCTTATCTGTTTTGCACTGGTTCTAATGGGGGGCGGCGGAGTTTTTCCATAATCGGGACTTCTTCCGGCAGCAGGCGTTTGACGCCGTCGCCAAGGGCCAGCTCCACGCTGCGAATGTCGCGCACCATACGGGCAAAACCATGGGGTTCAATGGAGGCGGACTGGTCGCTGCCCCACATGGCCCGGTCCAGGGTCAGGTGCCGCTCGATCATGCAGGCGCCAAGGGCAACGGCCGCCACCGAGGTCTGGAGCCCGACCTCATGGCCGGAATAGCCGATGGGGCAATCAAATTCCTGTTGAAGCGTTTGTATGACACGAAGGTTCAGGATATCGACCTTCGAGGGATAAACGCTGGTGCTGTGCGCCAGAATAAGCCTGCCCGGGCCAAGCAGGTTTACGGCATGGCGGATCTGATCCAAGGTGCTCATGCCGGTGGACAAGATGATCGGCCGGCCGGTTGCCTTAAAATGCCGGAGCAGGTCATCATGGGTCAGGCAGGCGGAAGCGATTTTATGACAGGGCGGGTCAAAAGCCTCAATAAAATCGATGGCGGTTTTATCCCAGCAGGAAGCAAACCAGAGCATGCCTTTGTCCCGACAATACGCGTCAATGATCCGGTATTCATTCAGGCCGAATTCCAAGCCGCGTTTGAGATCGCCGTTGGTCGGGCCAAAGGGATTCTCCCGGGGTTTTGCGAGTTCTTCCGGGGTGTAGACCAGGTCGACGGTCCGCTTCTGGAATTTGACGGCCTGGCAGCCGGCTTCGCCGGCGGCGTCAATCAGTTTAAGGGCGGTATCGACTTCGCCGTTATGATTGATGCCGATCTCCGCGATGATAAAGCACGGACATCCTTGGCCTACTTGGTAGTTTGCGATTTGGACAATTTTATTGGGCATACGTTTTAAAAAGTTTTAAAGTGTTATGATTTTAAAGCGTTAGGTGTTAAGGTGGTTCTGGCCTGCATGGTAGTGGCTTAGGAATAGGTTTTAGGTAGTTAAGTATTAACTGTCTGGCCGAATTGGTACGGAGTAGCGGTGAAAATAGCCACCGCTTTCGATCTTCGGACTACAGAGTGACAAGGCTTTATCTCTTTTATCGGCAGTTTTATTGAACATTGCCAGCCATCAGCTTGGGTTCATATTCGCAGGTAAAAAGAGACTGTAGAGGGAATTTTTTTGTTGCATCCAATATCTCGATGCCGACGATTTTACCATCTTCTGTAACATCAAGGTTAACTCCTTCGTCAACCTCTATAACTCCGGTTGAAATTTCTTCCGAAAGTCTCAGATAGGCCGCATCTACTTCCTGGTCATAATAAATTTTCATTTTTTGATCCCCCTTTTTAACGGGTATGCGGTGATCACAATAACTTCATTGTTTTCACACGAAAAGACCACCTTAAGCGGGTAACCATGTAAAGTCGTTTTATCGCCGAGGATTTCATGCTCACCGTTTAAAAAATCTACGTTGGGGTTTTGTTGTTTGATAATGGAAACAACGGCATTTTCAGATAAATTATAAAGATTCATTCTTCTTTTAGCATGCCGAGTGAATCTCCACCCGCATAGCGGGTGGCCTCAGGAAGCCCCCTCGAAGGGGGCGTTTGGTTTAGGAAAGCCCCGCTGGGGCTATTTACTCCTCGTTAAAATCAAACTCCAACTGTTTATCCTGTTCTTCTTGCTCCCGAATGTATTGCCGCACGGTTTCTTCATCCAATCCGACCGTGCTCACGCAATAACCTCTTGCCCAAAAATGCAGCCCTGTTACCTTCTTTGCTTTGAGTATCTTCCGATGTATCAGCACTGCGCTTTTGCCCTTCAGAAAACCGATGACAAAGGCGATACTATATTTGGGGGGCACTTTCAGACACATGTGAATATGGTCTGACATCAGGTGCCCTTCAACTATCTCTACTCCTCTTTGTCTGGCCAACTCACGTAAAAGCTCTCTAACCCGACTTCGAAACTTTCCGTACAACTTTCGCTGCCGATACTTTGGAACAATTACGACGTGGTATTTACAATCTCACCGAACATGCGATAAACTCGTCCAATCATGCATAGGTTCAACCTCCTGCTCCCTCTCATGGGGCTTTCCTGGAGGTTGAGCCTATTATATTTCTCACCGGATCGGTAGAACCTATCCGGGTCCTCCACCAGAGGTGGAGGGCTTAGACCTTTACTAAGTATGATATGGCAAGCGTTTAATTCAAAAAATTTCGGTTTTGGGCTTAGGCTTTTTGGCATCTGCTTCGCAGGGGGGTAAAGTGTTAGGGTGTTAAGGTGTTAAGGTTTTAGAGAATAATTATTCCGCGAACTGACCGGTGTCGATCCATTCTTTTTTCAGGATAGACCAGAAGTCTTCGGCCAGGCCCTGGCGGATAAATTCATAGGGCAGCCAGCCGTAGCCGTCTTCGCCCCAGGTTTGGCCCCAGGAGTTTCTGATCAAGAGGGCGCCGGTGGTTTCGGCTTTGTTGTGTTTATTCTTGATCTTCATCTTGTCGTCGTAGCCCACGGCCACGACGGCGTGGCCGCCTTCGATCTTCTCTTTGGGCGTGGGAAAGGGAATGCGGCCGGTTTTATCCGCCTGTTCGATGGAGTTGTAAATAGTGAAGCCGAACATGGCCGGGTGGCCTTTGGCTAGGTATGTTTTGAGTCTGGTCAGCAGGGTAGCGGGTTTGGTGTTCGACGGATCGTGCCGGAAATATTTGATGGCCTGGAAATTGGCGGCAAAGGCGTAGGTAAAGGCGTCGGGTTTTAGTAAAACTGGTCATTGGTTACCTCCATGTAAAAAAGGGTTCAAGGGCTTAAGGTTTAAGATTGGCTCTCTATCCGGGCCAGCCCGGGAATAAGTTTGAAATGCTTATCCCGGGAATAAAGTTTGTATCCGTGCTGAAAGGCAACGGCAGCGATCCAGATATCATTGGTTGGAACGGGCGTACCGGCTTTTTTTAAATTGTTCAGTATGGTGGCATAAAAATCGGCTGTTTCTTCATCCAGCGCATGGATCACCACCCTTGGAGAATCAAGGAAGATATTCAGTTCTTCTCTGTTTTCAATTTCACGGTTTCCGGCTTTAAAACCGGAAAAAAGCTCTCCAATGCTTATCGCTGAAAAGCCGATTTGATCAATTTTTCTTAAAACCTGAACGGTAGGGGGGTCTCCTTTCATCGCTAATGAATAAATATTTGTATCGATCAGCACCTTTCTCATTGCCAGAGATCCTCGTCAATTTTTCTGGCCCTGTCTATTGCGCCCTGAATTTTCTTGAATTCGTCGGCACTCCAGCGGCCGAATAAATGATCCAGATCGTCATACTCCCGGGAATATTTCTTCCCTTTACCGAAACCCATGCTCTGCCGGAGAATGTCCAGGGTGTATTGGTTGAGGCTTTTCTCCTGTTTAGCTGCTGTTCTTTTCAGGCTTTCCAGCAAATCCGGATCAAGCCCCCTGATAGTAACCGTATTCATGGCTGTACCTCGCGGTAGTGACATCATAAAAAGTATTCATAATGACATCATAAAATGAATTCACAGCGATTGTCAAGCAGGGTCCATTTAACAGACGGGGGTTATGTGATTAGCGTCCCAACCGGGCGCGGCCCGGGACCAAACTTATAAATAACAAGGTTTTAGACATAATGATTGACAGTTAAAAAAAGGAAAAATGACCTGCCATCCTTGCAAACGTGGGTTATGCTACG
>CAYSMV010000009.1:0-4247 GCA_964432245.1 uncultured Desulfobacterales bacterium | reverse complement strand
GCTCCCCAATAAATATTTTAACTTAATAAAAATAATTGCTTACGCGATAAAAAATCCGTTTTGTATTTATTCTGGACAATAGCGCAAAAACTTTTTTTTGTATTTGCTTTTTTTATTGCCAACCGTTATTTGTACAAAAAAGAACACATTCACAACAAAATTGTAATTTTTAAGGCGGTCTTATCCAAATGATGAAAGAAATCGAGAAAATCACCCTTTTTTACGAGATCAGCAAGGCGCTCGGCGAGCATCTGGATCTGGAAAAATCGCTTTATACCGTCATGGGTATTCTGGCCGATCAGATGGGCATGGTGCGGGGCAGCATCGCCATCCTAAACCCCCTGCGCGATGAAATCAGCATGGAAGTGGCCCACGGCATATCGAAAAGCGCCATGGAAAAGGGAAAATACAAGATCGGGGAAGGTATTATCGGCGAGGTCATCCAGTCCGGCAAGCCGGTCGAAGTGCTTAAAATCAGCGAGGAGCCCCGCTTTCTAAACCGGACCCAGACCCGCCGCGGCAAGGAAGAGCCGGAGCTCTCCTTTATCTGCGTACCTATTAAGAAAGGCCGTCAGATCATCGGCGCCCTGAGCGTGGACAAGCCCTATGACGCGGATTATTCCCTGACCGAAGGCAGCCGGCTGCTGTCGGTGGTGGCCACCATGATCGCTCAGCAGGTCATCAACCTGGAGAATATCCGTGCTGAAAAGGATCGCCTGGAGGATGAAAACAAGCGCCTCCAGGATGAGCTGGAGCGCAAATACAGTTTTACGAGCATCATCGGCAACAGCAACAAGATGCGCGAAGTCTACCAGATGGTATCCCGGGTATGTCAAAGCAACGCTACCGTGATTCTGCGGGGGGAAAGCGGCACCGGCAAGGAGCTGGTGGCCAACGCCATTCATTACAACAGCGACCGGGCCGATCGTCCCTTTGTCAAGGTCAACTGCGCCGCCATTCCGGAAAACCTGCTGGAAAGTGAATTGTTCGGACATGAAAAAGGGGCTTTTACCGGCGCCATCCGTCAGACCCAGGGAAAATTTGAAGTCGCCCACAAAGGAACTCTTTTCCTGGATGAGATCGGGGCCATGAACCTGGACGCCCAGGCCAAGCTCCTGCGGGTACTTCAGGAAAGGGAGTTTGAACGGGTGGGCGGCCATCGGACCATAAAAATCGATGTGCGCGTGATCGCGGCCACCAACAAAAATCTGGAAGCGGCGGTCGAGGAAGGCACCTTTCGTTCGGATCTCTATTACCGGCTGTGCGTCTTTCCCGTTTATCTGCCGCCGCTGCGGGAGCGCAAGACGGATATTTCCCTGCTGGCCGAATATTTTCTGGAAAAATACGCGGGCGAGAATAAAAAGAAAATCAAACGGCTGTCAACCCCGGCCATTGACATGCTGATGAGCTATCACTGGCCCGGCAATGTCCGGGAGCTTGAAAACTGCATCGAGCGGGCGGTGCTGATGTGTGACGGCGGGGGGATTCACAGCTACCATCTGCCCCCGACGCTGCAGACCGGCGAGCAGTCCAACACCCTTCCGACCCGGACATTGGACGAGGCGGTGGCCGCGGTGGAAAGGGAGATGCTCATCGACGCCCTGAAGAACACCCGGGGCAATACCCTGCGGGCCGCCACGATGCTGGGGACGACGGTCCGCAAATTTTCCTACAAAGCCACGAAATACGGCGTTAATTATAAAACTTATCGATAGAATAAAAAGCGTTCAACATCCGCGTTGCGCCGACCGGGTGCGCTGCCTTGGAAACAATTATTGAACCCCGGCAATGGCTGTCGCCAGCGGCGCGTAATCCTTTCCCATATCCTGTAATATCCTCTTTGTTTCGGATGTCAGTTCCGGCCATTCCTTCTGGAACTTTGACAAATCGACATGGGGCAGGGCGGCCAGAAGCTGTCCTCTGCTGACAAGCTTGATAAACCGGTTTATATCCCGGGCGCGGAGAGCTCCGGCGACATTGCCCATGGCTTCCGGCGACAGACGGCCGGCAATATCGACCAGTTTTTTATCGTCCGATTTTTCCATTACAAGGGCGATCGTTTCCGGAGGATACAGGGCGGCCAGGCGGGCGGCTTTTTCCGGATCAAGCCGGTTGAGCATATTGACCTGTCGATTGATGTCCATTTTTTGCCCGACAACGGCGGCCAGATCGTAGTCATCGCAGCTTGAGACCAGACTCATAAATTCAAGCAGGTAGTCATCGGAAAGCGCGACCGCCGTCTGGACGAGTTTTTCTTTGTTTTGCATGTGCCGTCCGATTTCGATCAGGCTGGACGGATCGTTGATTTTTTCGGCCACATTTTTCAGCTTTTCCACACTCAGGGCGTCTGAAAATTCAGCCACCGTCTGATACGCCTTTTTTTCAAAGAGAATTCGTGTAATGTCAACCAGCTGTTTGTCCGGCACGCCCGGTTCGGTTTCCATGATGCGGACGATGGTTTCGGGTGGATAATGAGATGCCAGGCGGGCGGCTTTTTCCGGATCAAGCCGGTTGAGCATATTTATCTGTCGATTCGCATCCAGTTCGCGGCCCACGGCCGCAGCCAGATCATAATCTTCATTGCTTGAGATCAGGTTCATAAAGCCCAGCAGGTAGTCATCGGAAAGCGCGACCGCCGTTTTAACGGTTTTTTCCCTGTTTTCCATGTGCCGGGCGATATCGATCAGGGTGGCCGGATCGTCGATTTTTTCAGCCACGCTCTTCAGCTTCTCAGCGCTCAAATTGTCTGAGAATCCGGCCACCACCCGATACTCTTTTTTCTCAAACAGGATCCGGGTAATTTCGATCAGCTTATTATCCGGCAAGCCTTCAACCACCTCCGTGACTTTGCGGGGATCCTGATAAACCGCGACTTGCGCGAGGAATTCGGGCTCAAGGTGCTTGGCGATGGCGATGGCTTTTTTAACGGACACTTTGTCTGAAATCCGGGCCACGGTAGCCGGTTCCATTTTGTCCGCAAACTGAGCGCTTATAATGGCGGGGACAAAACTGGATACGACCGCCATGATCGAAACGACTACCCCGGCTTCGTCATCCACCCGTTTTTTGATCATCTGGGCCAGTTCCTTCTGCTCTTCTGGGGTTAAACGGGAGAGAAACTCATAACGCGACCTGTCATTAACCGCCAGTATACTTTCAAGGTCGGGGTCAAAATATTTTTCCGCGGGCCTGATCGTTTTGTCAGTCGCCTCGGTTTTCGCCTTAACCGGGGGAGCCGGCTGTTCGTTGTCCTGGGCCTGCGCTGTTACGATAAAAAAGAAAAATATGAGGAGAAGAAGGGTTCCTGTATTTTTTCCGGCACGATGCATAAGCTGGTCTCCTTTCCATATCTAAGGACGCCAATAGAAAAAATTGAGTGAGTTGGGGGATATTAACAATGATTCTATTTCTAAGGATTTGACCAGAGGGGCAGGGAGTTTTTTTTGACCGATGTCCCCGGCGCCTGGGGAGTAGCAGCGGGTTGAATTCATATATCAGTATCAGCCACGTCCGGGATTTTCCAGAGGGTTTATCGGCAGACGTTAATGATGTTATTGACGACGGCATCCCCCTGACCGGGACTATTTTCCGGCCTCGGCTTGTTTGCCGGGCGGCCTGATTTCAACTTCGTTTCCGTATTCGCTTATGAAAGCCTCTATCTGCATTCTCTGCATGGGAAGAAGCCGCTCAAAGGCAATACAGAGATTCCAGACCTCTTTCCCATTCGGAAGTTCGGCTGTTTTGAAGCAATTGACGATTTTAAAAGGAACCTTGTCCACTATGACCTTGTCATGAAGAAACATGACAGACAGATGGGCGGCTTTTTCAAGAGCCATCTTCTTTTTTTCCACATAATGCACGGCAAGCCCTTTTACGCTGATGTCTTTAATCGGACCGAGCTTGACATAGGCCGGTTTTAAAACGGGCAAAAAGTATGGTTTCTCGATCAAGACAACAGCGCCGTTTACGGCAAACCGTTTCCATTTTCGCCGTTCGCGGAAGGCTTCTCCTGTCTGTTTTTGTTCTGTTTTTCGGGGGGGAGGGGAGGCGAAATCTTCGGTTAATTCGATACCCAGATTCAAAAAGTCGTTTGATTGTTGCCGCCGGGTCGTATTTGGCGCCATCATTATTTCCTCTTGATTTGTCCAGGTTTGTGTTTGTAAGAAATAAAACTAGTACCATGTAACATTTAATATTTCGCTTTTACGGCTAATATGATATAATGGCAGCAACCAAAATAGGGAGGC
>CAYSMV010000008.1:0-13095 GCA_964432245.1 uncultured Desulfobacterales bacterium | reverse complement strand
TTCCTGATGACCGTTGCTTCCGCTGACATGGGGGTGGTGTTTTTTAGTTTTTTCAACTCTTCCCGGACTTTTTTCTTTCCTTCAACCGACATTTTTTTGCGCTTGATCTGTTTTTCCAGTTCAGCCAGATCATCTCCGGTGCTGTCCCCGCTTTCCATCTCTTTTTTGATGGCGCGCATCTGTTCATTGAGATAATAATTTTTCTGACTTTTCTCCATCTGCTCTTTGACGCGTTTTTTTATCCGCCGTTCCACATCGGCAATTTCTATTTCCGTATTTATTATTCCGGCCAGATCGGTCAGGCGATTTTTCAGATCAAACCCTTCCAGCAGCCTCTGCTTGAGTTCGATTTTCAGCGGAAGGTGCGCTGCAATCGTGTCTGCCAGATGAGATGGGTTGCGAATGGCGCTGATATTGGCAAATGTTTCCTGCGAGATGGCTTTTTTATTATGACGCATATAAGCTTCAAAGCTTTCAAGAACGGTGCGCATGAGCGCTTCGGCCTCAGTCCGGGTGACGTTGTTTTCAATAATACTGGCCGCTTTTACATAAAAAAATTCATTGTTGGGAAGGAACTCCTCAACGGTCCCGCGGACATCTCCTTCTACCAGCGCTTTCACGGTGCCGTCGGAAAGTCGCAGCATTTGCAGCACCCTTCCGATGGTGCCGATGGTTCTGATGTCTTTTTCAGCCGGGGCGTCAATATCGGGCCGGGTCTGCGTTGCCAGGAATATTTTTTTGTCGCCTTCCATGGCAGATGAGAGCGCATTGATTGATTTTTTTCGACCGATAAAAAGCGGTACCACCATGTGCGGGAAAACAACGATGTCTCTGAGAGGTAAAAGAGGGAAAGACTGAGTTAATTGCATAGGATCATCTGGCTTGAATATCTTGGTTATATTGATCATTGGTTTTGGTATAAATTTACCCTGCGGTCAGCGCAGTTTGTCGTTTTCATAACGCATTTGCTCTGTCTGCGAGTGAATGCGGATCAGGCCTGTTTTTGTTTTTCTTTCTGCTCCAGCAGGAAGATCGGTTGTTCGACGTTTTTAACCACCTCTTCGTTGACGACGCATTCTTTAACGCCTTCCTGGGAAGGCAGATCATACATGATGTCCAGCATGCATTTCTCAATAATCGATCGCAGCCCTCTGGCTCCGGATTTACGCTCCATGGCTTCTTCAGCAATTGTTGACAGAGCGCTGTCGGTGAATCTCAGCTTTACCCCTTCGATTTCGAACAGTTTCTGAAATTGTTTGACCAGAGCGTTTTTCGGTTCGGTCAGAATTTTAATCAAGGAAGACTGACTGAGCTCGTCAAGGGCGGCAATGATCGGCAGCCGTCCCAGGAATTCGGGTATCATCCCGAAGTGGATCAGGTCTTCGGGCTCAACGAGCTTCAGCAGCTCTCCAACGTTTCTTTCCTTTTTGGATTTCATTTTGCTGCCGAACCCGATCGAGCTTTCCCTTAATCGACGTTCGATGATTTTATCCAGACCGGTGAAGGTTCCGCCGCAGATAAAGAGAATGTTAGTGGTGTCCACCTTTACAAAATCCTGTTGAGGGTGCTTGCGGCCGCCTTTAGGGGGTACGCTGGCGGTGGTGCCTTCCAGTATTTTCAACAGCGCCTGCTGAACGCCTTCCCCGGACACATCACGGGTGATTGACGGGTTGTCGGATTTAGAGGCGATTTTGTCGATTTCATCCACATAGACGATGCCGCGTTCCGTTCTTTCAACGTCGTAATCCGCGTTCTGCAAGAGGTTGAGGATGATGTTCTCGACATCTTCGCCGACATAACCGGCTTCTGTCAGGGCGGTGGCGTCGGCAATGGTAAAGGGTACATTCAGGAATCTTGCCATTGTCTGGGCCAGAAGGGTTTTACCGCAACCGGTCGGCCCAATAAGAAGAATATTGCTTTTCTGGATTTCAACATCATCTGTTTTAATATATGAATCGAGCCGTTTGTAATGATTATAGACTGCCACGGAAAGGACCTTCTTGGCCTGTTCCTGTTCGATGACATAATCATCAAGCAGCATCTTGATCTCTTTGGGTGAGAGCAGCTTCTGTGGAATGGCGGCGGTCTCTTTTTCATACTCTTCGGCAATGATTTCACTACAGAGGTTAATGCATTCATCACATATGTACACAGACGGCCCGGCGATCAGTTTTCTGACTTCCTTCTGGCTCTTACCACAGAATGAGCAGATGAGCTTATCATTTCCCTCATCGTGTCGGTTCATTTTTTCTTTTTCTCCTCTTCTTCCTTTTTGCCAGGGGCTTCCAGCTTGTCAAGATCGTTTCTATCTGTAATGACATGGTCAATTATACCGTATTCTTTTGCCTCTATCCCTGACATGAAGAAATCCCGATCTGTATCTATTTGAATCTGTTCGAGGCTTTTGCCGGTGTGCGAAGCCAAGAGATGATTCAGGGTTTCTTTCATTTTCAGAATTTCCTTGGCTTGAATGGCGATATCCGATGCCTGGCCCTGGATTCCCCCCATGGGTTGATGAATCATAATTCGGGCATTGGGAAGCGAGAACCGTTTGCCTTTATTGCCGGCGGCAAGGAGAAAAGCGCCCATACTGGCGGCTTGCCCGATGCAGACGGTGGCAATGTCGGGTTTTATGTATTGCATGGTGTCATAAATGGCCAGACCGGCGGACACCTTGCCCCCGGGAGAATTAATATAAAAATTAATGTCCTTGTCCGGGTCTTCGGATTCAAGAAACAATAATTGGGCGATCAGCAGGTTGGCTGTATCATCGTCAATGACATTGCCGATAAAAATTATCCTGTCTTTGAGCAGCCTTGAATAAATATCAAAAGCCCGCTCGCCTCTGCTGGTCTGTTCGATGACCATAGGTATTAATGGCACTGGTTAAACCTCCACGATATCCGTTTATAAAAATTATAACTCTCTCGGTATTTTATTATTGCATTACTAACTATAATCTTACTCTTCGGTTTTGTCATCCCCTGGTTTTTCAGGAAAGATTTCTTCAATATCGCTGCTGTCGATCATTTTTTGCATGGCTTTTTTTTCTAGAAAAGAATATTTCAGCACATCTAACTGGTCAGGCTTTGTACGGTAGAATTGTCTTATCGTATCAACAGGTTGATTTAAAGAGGCAGCGATTTCCGAAAAACCGTTTTCAAGATCATCTTCGGTAATGTCAAGGTTGTCCTGTTCGATAATCTTGTTCAAAAGAATATGACGCTTGGCCTGTTTCTCGGCGGTATTCCGATATTTTTCCGCCAGGGCTTCCCTGGTCTGTCCCATACTTTCCAGCGGCATTTTATAAGCTTTATACGTTCGTTCGATTTCTTCAAGAATACCATTTAGTTCAAGATTAATAATGCTTTCCGGTGCCTTAAATACATATTTTGAAAGTAAGGCTTCAAGAATCTGTTCGCTCAATTCCTGTTCGCTTCGTTTGTCATAGCCGGATTGTATATTGCTTTTAATGGCTTCCCTAAGTTTCTCCAGCGATTCGTAAGGGCCGGCAACTTTGGCAAGAGCGTCGTCCAGCGCAGGTAAAACCTCTTCTTTTAAGGATAAAAGCGTGACGTTAAAATGAATTTTTTTACCTGCCGTTTGACTGTTTACGTAGTCATCGGGAAAATCGATATCAAACTCTTTAACGTCGCCGGGAACCATGCCGATAATATGATCGTCAAACGATTTTGTGATTACGCCCTCGCCGATTCTAAAACGGTAGTCTTTCCGTTCCGGAAAGCCATCGAACTCGGCGCCTTCATGAGATCCTGAAAAGTCGATGACGGCGATATCGTTTTCTGAGGCAGGACGGGGCGGATCGATATCTTTTTGTTCAGCCATGCTTTTACGCAGCATGGCCAGTTGACTATTGACGTCTTCATCGCTGCAGCGGTAGATATTTTTTTTCAGCTTCAATCCTTTGTAATCAAGCTCAGGCAGCTCCGGTTTGATCTCAATGGTGACGTCATAAGTAAAAGGTTGTTCTTCCTTGAGTTCCGATGAGCTTATGACGGGTTCTCCCACAACACTCAGCTTTTTTTCCTGGACCGCATCCGGAAAGGAGCTCTGGATCAACTGGAAGGCAACATCGGCATTTACTTTATCCCTGTACATTCGTTTTAAAATTGAAACCGGAGCTTTTCCAGGTCGGAAGCCCTTGACTTTGGCGGTTTTCTTTAATTCTCGATAAGTATCGTCCAGTTCGCGGTTGACCGTTTCAGCCGGAATTTCAATATGAAGGGTTTTCTTGACGGCGCTTTCATCTTTGACGGTGATCTGCATTGTTTCTTCTCATCCCTTTTTTATAATAAAACAAAATCAAACGGTTAGTTCTTTTGTGGCAAAAGTGGTGCGAGAGGGGAGATTTGAACTCCCACTCTGTCTCCAGAGCTGGATCCTAAGTCCAGTGCGTCTACCAATTCCGCCACTCTCGCCTGAGACAGTTTCTCATCCATAAAGAACGGTTCAGTCCGGGTATTGCGCTTTTCATTAAATCGAAAAAATCATCGACGAAATCATTGCATCTGCTGGATATTATCGTATATACAGTTTTTATTAACTTAAAGCGTGATTACTCTAAAGTCAACCCGTATTTCTGTCAAGCGCAAACAGACCCGGTAGAAAAAGAAAAGGCGACACAGACGTGGTGATTATGTTTCAGTTGAACAAAAAAAAATATATTTTTACGGCCGCTGTTTTATTGTTTTTTACAGTAACGGCAAGTATGGCGGACGGTCAGCCCGTGATAAAGGCGGTGAACGGTACTTCAGTTGCAACTATCGTTATTGATCCGGGCCATGGGGGGCATGATCGTGGCGCTGTCGGCCTTGAGGGGACCACCGAAAAAGATGTAACCTTGGTTCTGGCAAGGCTGATAGCCGCTGAACTGAAACCCCGGTACAATATACTGCTTACCCGTACCGGAGATTATCAGGTGAGTGCCGGGGAAAGGATTGCCGTTGCCAACAACAATCGCGCTGATCTGTTCATCAGCCTGCATGTCGGCGGCGGTTTTTCAAAGTCGCACAACGCCGTAAGCGTTTATTTTCTGAATGCCGGACACAACAAAGGCCGGAACTACGAACCGTTTTTTTCAGGAACGGATATCCCCGTTGACCGTCCCTGTCTGGTTTGGGATGAAGCCCATTACAGGCATTATCGTCTCAGCAAGGCGTTCGCAGATTTGATGAAACAGAGTTGCATAAAGGCTTTTAGAAATTGCTGCCGGGTTAAAACCGGCGATATCGCTGTTCTGAAAGGAGCGGACATGCCGGCTGTGATGGTCGAGATCGGCTGTCTGAGCAGTCCTTTCTGGGAAAAACAATTCAGGGATCATGGCCGTCTTCTTGTTGTTTCAAATATGATCTGCGAAGCGATTCAACGGTTGCCATGATTCTCGCGACAGGATTGAATCGTTTTTGGCAAAGACAACGACTTGAGTATAAATAGTCGTTGAAAGCCGCCTGAGACATTTTCGGACTTGCATTCAATGTCGCGGTATGCTAAAGACTGCCTTCCAAGAGACCTTGCGGGGGGATAGAGGGGAGCGGCGACAACCGTTATTCCGGGGCGTAGCGCAGCCTGGTAGCGCACCTGCTTTGGGAGCAGGGAGTCGCAGGTTCAAATCCTGCCGCCCCGACCAAAAAATCATATAAATAAAGCAGGTTGTGGAACCAACAAGCGACTTTTTTGCTCCCAAATGTCGATTTTTGCGTTTTGTAACACCTATGTTACCTTCAAACAGGGCAAATCGTTTCCCGTCAGACAAATAAGCAAAAAAAATCTTGACAGGCCGGAATCACAGGCCATAATATGTAACCATGGGTTAGTAACCGATGGTTACTTTCTGAAAAAACAGGCCGTGTTCATAAAAACCGATACGGCCGCGTTTAACTTCCAGAAGACAAGGGGAGACTACTATGAAATTATGGTCACGGGGTTTGGGGAAAACCGAGGTGTACATGGACTTCCGGCAGTATCACACCATCAAAAATCCGGACAGCGGACAAGTGCTGATTATCGGAAAAATGCAGGACCCGGTGGACTGGGAATTCAAGATTACCCTGCAACCGGAAGACATCGGCGGGATTATCAAGATGGCTCTTAACCGCCATATGATTTTTTTCGTATTGCGCAACCTGCATCAGTATATCGTTTATCTGTTCAAGCGCAAATCGTTTAAGGACAGTGGTGCGGAAATGGCTGCCAAAGTCAACACAGCCTACGATCAGGTGATGAAGGGGCGGACCCGCCCGCAACGCAACAGCCTGTCCCCGCGCAGCCAGGCGGCATAAGCGGTTAGTGTTGAGTCCGTTGTATTCTGATCCAACAGATTTTATGAAATTAAAGGAACACGCCATGGATTATGATGTTATTGTTATCGGCGGCGGCATAAACGGTCTGACCGCGGCCGCTTATCTGGGCAAGGCCGGGCTGAAAACCTGTGTGATCGAGGCCCGCGGTGAATGCGGCGCGCACTGTGACACCATCGAGGCCGGTATTCCCGGGTATTTATTCAACCTGCACGCCGTCTGGATGGTGACGCCCATGTCGCCCGCCATGGTCGACCTTGATCTGGCAAAATTCGGCCTTCAGTACTGCAAGACCGATTATGCCTGGGCCAAAACCTTCCGCGACGGAACCAACGCCCTAAACGGTCAGGACCCCATGGCCACCATGGCCAACTGGGGCAAGCACTCCGAAAAAGACGCCGCCCTGATCGGCCGCGCCCTGGAGTTTCTGGCGCCGAACATGATGGATTTTGTCGGTATGATGGACCAGTTTCTCTTTCATCCGCCGTCAACAACGATCATGAAGCAGACGACCGAATTTGTCGACCGGATGTTCAAGAATCTTGGCATCGACTGCACGGGAGAACAGTTTATGACCATGGACGGATTCCAGATTATGGACAAATGTTTTGAATCCGATCATTTAAAGACCCTGGCCATGGCCCTGAGCTGGATTGCCGGTTTCAATCCCTGCAACAGACAGGTAGGCGCCATGGGCACCACCCTTCTGGGCCTGCTGATCGGCCCTTTTTATCCGTCGGTGGCCATCCGGGGCGGTTCCCATGAACTGACCCATGTGCTGGTCAAGGCAGCCCTGGCCAACGGCGTGACGATTATGCCCAACTGCCCGGTGGAAAAAATAATTGTTAAAGACGGAGCGGTCTGCGGGGTGACGCTTTCAGACAGGGCCATTTATTCCGGGCAAACCATTACCTGTAAAAAAGTGGTCAGCAACGTGACCGTGGGACCGACCTTTTTAAATATGATCGGCGAAGACAACCTGCCGCCGGACAAGTCCGCCCTGATCAAAAAATTTTCCTACGACGAGCAGAACCTGTTTACCGTTCATTACGCTTTGGATGACGTGCCGCAGTTCGCCTCGGCCCAGTTTGACGACGGTATCCAGAAAGCTTACATGGGCTACATGGGCGGAGACACCTCGGCGGAAATGAAGGAGTTCGGCCGCCGGATCGCGCCGGGTGTCCGGGAGATCCCGGAAAACCTGATGGGCAATTATTTTATCACCACCCTGGCCGATCCCCTGCAGGCGCCGCCGGGAAAACACACCACCCATGTCTGGATCGACGTGCCCCCGGAGCCGGTGCGCTGGAAACACGGCGAGCTGAAGGGACTTGCCGACTGGGACCGCATCAAGGAGCGGTTTGCCGACGAGGTGGACGACATGTATGAAACGTACGCCCCGGGGTTTAAAAAACTGATCAAGGAGCGTATTGTCTACTCGCCGCTGGATCAGTACCGCAATAACCCTTCGGCGGTCAAAGGCAACTGGGCCGGCGGGGCCTTGATCCCGGAGCAGTTTTACGACCAGCGGCCGTTGCCCGGTGTCTTGAAAAACGGAGGTTCCCGGACCTTCATGCCAGGACTGTACCTGTCCAACTCCATCCATGTGGCTTCCAATTCCTCTCTGGCCTCGGGTTACCTGGCCGCCTGTGAAGTGGCCGAAGACATGGATGTCCGGCAGCAGGACTGGTGGGCCGGTCAAAGCTGTATGTGGTATCTGGAGAACGCTTTTAATATTCCATCCAATCTGGGAGTGAAATAATGCCAGCCAAAAAAGAATATGATGTGGCCATTGTCGGGGGCGGACCCAACGGCCTGATTTGCGGGGCCTATCTGGCCCGGGCGGGACTGCGCGTGGTGATACTGGAAGCGCGGCACGAAACCGGAGGCGGACTGGATACGTTCGAGTTTGCCGGGTTCCGGTTCAACCCGCATGCCGTTTATCACATGATGGCGGAATATATGCCGCCCTACAAGGACCTGGCCCTGGATACCCGGGGCGTGAAATACATTTATCCCGAAGTTCAGTGCGCCTATATCAACAAAGACGTGACGCCGTTGTTGTTTTACCGGGATCCGGAAAAAACCGCGGATTATCTGTCAGCCAATTTTTCTCCGGCGGACGGCCGGGCATATCGGCAGATGTACCGTGATTTTAAAGAATTTTCCGAAGAAATTCTGATGCCCCTGACCTACGTGCCGCCGGTCTCGGCCATTGAGCAGACCCAGGTACTGGACGCCGCCGGTGACGTGGGCCGGCGGTTTAATGAGATCGCCGAACAGACGCCGCTGGATATCTTGGACGCCTATAATTTCAACGAGCCGGTCAAGGCCGCGTTGTTGAACCTGTTCCTCATGTGGGGGATGTCCCCTTATGAGGTCGGGTTTCTGTTCCCCCTGTATGTCTATCGCATGACTCAGTCAGCGCTCGTGGCCGGCGGATCGCACCGGTTGTCATCCGCCATTTACCGTGCCTTTATTGAGGCCGGGGGAGAGGTCATGGACCGGGCCGAGGTGGTCAAGGTCACCCTGACCAACGGCAAAGTAGCCGGCCTGGTGACGGCCGACGGGACCGAAGTGACGGCTACGGCCGTGGCCTCCACGGCTGATCCCAAGCAGAACTTTCTGTCCTTTTTTGCTGCCGAGGAAATCCCGGAAGCTTTGACCGAAGCCGCCCGTCGCTGGCAGTGGGAACCGGAGTCCCTGTTCGGCGCTCACGTTGCCCTGAAAAACGCCCCGGATTACACCGGCCGGGGTGAAACAGACGATGCCAACCGGGCCTTGATAACTTTTTTGGGCGTGCAGCAGACCGAACAATTACTGGAACACGTGGAAGAACTGCAGCAGGGGAAACTGCCTGACCCGCCCCTGGGCCACGTGACCTGCGCTTCTTTATTTGATCCCATACAGGCCTTTCCGGGGCATCATACCGGCCGGTGGGAGTGTCTGGCGCCCTATGAGGCGGACTGGGAGTCCATCAAGAAGGACTATGCCGAACGCTGTCTGGCCGAGTGGCGAAGCTATGCCCCGAATATTGAACCGATGTTTACCCTTGTCTATCCACCCACCTATATTGAACAGAAAAACAAGAGCATGGTGCGGGGGTCGTTCAAGCACGGGGCTTATTCACCTCTGCAGATGGGCTTTCTCCGGCCCAATGATATGTGTTCGTCCTGTTACACGCCCATTGAGGGATTTTATGTATGCGGCGCCAGCACCTATCCGGGCGGTATGATTCTGGGGGGCGGCGGCTACCTCGGGGCCAATATTATTGCCGAGGATTTCGGCCTGGAAAAAAACTGGGAAGAACCGGCTTATATTAAGGCCGCCAGGGAGAAGGGGCTTATCGCAGATTAATAATTATGTCTTCGTAAAAGTCCGAACTCTGTGTTGCGCTGCATCTCTATCTATGTCACGTACAGCAGAGTATTCTCCATTTATCGAGGTTTATGACGCCTTGAACTCGAATTTTTTATTTTATCGTCTACAAACCACTTTTTACGAGAGCATCAAGTTTGATGCACTCGTAAAAAGTCATAATTTGGATGGCAAAGTAAAAAGTTCAAGATACGGCGCGCAAATCCTGAGGAATGCAGCGTACTTAGCAGTACGTGAAATTCCGAAGGATGCAGCGCAACGCAGATATTGGACTTTTTACGAAGCCATCAAGTTTAAATAATTTTTAAAAATCCGGAGAGGGAGATGAGTAAGACCATCGTAGTTATCGGAAGCGGTGTGGGCGGGTCGGCAGTGGCGGCCCTGCTGGCCAAGGCCGGGCATACAGTGACAGTCCTGGAGGCGCATTCATTTGCCGGCGGCCGCTGCAGTTCTTTTGAAAAAGACGGCTTCTGCTACGACTTCGGGGTGCACATGTTCAGTCGCGGCAACAGCGGGCCCCACGGCGAAGTCAACCGGCGGTTAAACGGCTGTTTGAAATGGCAGACCCGCGATCCTGCCTGCCGGGTGATGGGAAAAATAGAATTCGACTTCCCTTTGGACATTAGACCCCTGTCCCGGCAGATTTACCTGGCCAGAAAACTCGGCGTCAAGGCCCAAAACCTGTGGGGGGCATTCCGTCTCTTTCGCGAAATAATGAACGGTCGGAACCATGCCTTATACGACAATCAGTTGCTGCGCGACTATGTCTTGCGTTTTACCGACGACGAAAACATCCACCTGTTCATCAACTGCATTGCCCAGCTCTATTTCGCACTGTCCTATCAGCAGTGTTCGGCCGGTGAATTTATCTGGTGTTTTTCCCGCATGTTCCAGGAAGCGACCTTCGGTTATCCCGAAGGCGCCAGCCGGGCCATTCCCGGGTGTTTTCTGGAGATGCTGGAATATTTCGGTGGTACCGTCAAATACAATGAGCCGGTTACCCGCATCATCGTGACCGACGGCCGGGTGCAGGGCGTGGAAACCGCCAGAGATACCTATCCGGCTGATCTGGTCATTGCCAACTGCGGCTTGCCCCTGGCCATACAACTGGCCGGTGCCGAACATTTTCCGGATGATTATGTCCGGGCGACGGAAAGTCATGTCTACACCAATCCCTATGTGACCATCAAATATGCCTTGAACGAACCGGTCATCCCCTATCCGGTGGTGTTCTACATGCCGGACATACCGGCCGCCGACCTGTACCGGTATATTGACGAAAAGCGTGTTCCCGAGGATCCTTATCTTTTCATGCCGGTCCCGTCCAATATGGACCCGGCTCTGGCGCCGGTCGGCAAGCAACTGGTGGTGGCCGGTACACCGGCCCCGCCCGGCGCCTCCCGGGAGCTGTGCCAGGCTATACTGGAAAAAGTGGACAATCGCGTCCGGAAGCTGTTCCCCGGGATTAACGGGGCCCTGATCTGGGAACTGCGGTCCACGGCCGATGACATCGCCGGAATTACAACGAAAAATTTTGCCGACACCATCGGCCTGGGGCAGGTGCCCGGCCAGGTGGGTGCCGATCGACCGGACTGCCAGACACCGGTCAAGGGGCTCTGGCTGGTCGGCGCGGATGCCGGTGCCCGAGGCATTGGAACGGAGATGGCGGCCGGGTCGGCCCTGGCCCTGGCGGACAGGTTGATGGCTACGGTATGAAGATGCCTCCTTTTTTTGATAAAACGGTTGCAGTCGGTTGAGCGATAAACGAAACCTAACAGGCGAAAGCGTAAAGCAATCTTTTATCCTTAATTGTTTTTTTCAATATTCAATAAAAAAGGGGGCACCGATGAAAAACCTGGAGGGCAGGGTAGTGCTTGTCACCGGGGCAAGCGGCGGGCTGGGAGAAGCTTGCGCGCTGGCCTTCGCGGATGAAGGCTGTGATCTCGTTCTGGCTGCCCGGCGCAAGGAAGAACTGGAAAAGGTTGCCGAAAAGATCAGAGTCAGGGGACGGAAAAGCCTGGTGGTCCCGACAGACGTGGCGGTGGAGAGCCAGGTCAGAACGCTGGCCGATAAATCGTTTACGGCCTTCGGACAGGTGGATATCGTCGTCTGCAACGCCGGCATCGGCTGGACCGGACCTACTCATCGCATGGATCACGTCGATTGGGACAAGGTGCTGGGGGTGAATCTTTATGGCGTCATCGATGTGATTCGTTTTTTCTCTCCGCCCATGGTTGAGCGCCGCGACGGACATATTGTTATCATGTCCTCGGCTTTCGGGCTTACGGGCATTCCCTTCGGGACACTCTATTCCGCTTCCAAATCCGCCCTGATAGGCCTCGGCGAATGCCTGCGTTCCGAAATGCGTCGCTATCATATAGGCGTAACCACGGTTTGTCCCGGGCTGATCGAGTCCGACCTGATCAAGAACACCCATTTCAAGCATGCGGACGAGCGGGCCAGGGCGCTTTCGAATATGGTCAAGCCGATGCCCGCCAACAAGTTTGCCCGTATCGTCGTGGCCTCGGTGCGCAGGGATAGAGGACTGGTTGTGGTCACCCCGCTGGCCAAGCTGCTCTGGTATTCCAAGCGCCTTTCCCAGCGTCTTTTCGAGATGATCTCGCTGTTTGTGGCGATGAAAACTCAGAAGCATATTCAGGATTAAACCGGCAAAGTCAAGCCGTACGGCTGTTTAAAAAGTACCATTTATGAAAAATGAATTGATAGAAAAGTAGCGAAGAATAAAGTGACGAAGCCGTCAGCTCTTAAAAAGCCCCTTGCAGATCAGATCACCGGTCTTTTTGACTTTATCCACCAATGCTTTCTGCTCAAAGATAACCTGGCTGCCGCCCATGGACAGCTGGATAATGCCTACAACCGATCCGATCAGAATCCCCGCGACTTCCCAGGGATCGGTGTGCGGCATTAAACGTTTTTTGACGGCGGTCTCGATTTCCGAAGCCAGTAATCGCAGGCCGGCGGTTTCAATTTTTGCGGCCCGCTGCTGGCTTTCAGCCGAAGCGTTGGCCAGCATGGCCGCGGATACGTCCACCGTGAACATGCGAAAATATTCCGGGTGTTCATAGGAAAACACCGCGATGATTTCCATGTACCGCTCTATGTATTCAGCCACGGATAGTGTTTTTTGGGGGATTTTCTCAAGCTGAGACAGGAGCAGTTCCAGGCCGTCGGCGGCAATGCTGATAAACAGGTCGTCTTTATTTTTATGGTCCAGATAGACCGAACGTTTGCTGTAACCGGCGTGAACGGCAATCTGTGCCATGGTCGTCTCCCGGTAGCCTTTGGTAAAAAAAAGCTCCCGGGCGGCGCGGTAAATTCGCTTTTTCCTTTTTTCCGGATCGCGGGAACCGTTCATTGCGCACCTTTTAACATTTAAAGT
>CAYSMV010000007.1:0-16899 GCA_964432245.1 uncultured Desulfobacterales bacterium | reverse complement strand
ACTTGACCGTCAGGTGTATATTTTCAGGCTTTACCCAGGCAATCCGAATTCCCTGGTTGACCAGGCATCGCTGGACCTCTTTGATTGTGGATAGAGTTTCATCCGGTATGGCAAACGCCAGAAACGCCCGGATATCATCACTTTTCGGCAGGTTCTTCATGAACGTTCAAGAAAACAGGCAAAAACCAATTCGTAACAGAATATTCACCGCCACACCGGCCGCCACATCATCAGCCACAATACCCAGGCCACCGGACAGATTTTTCTCAATCTGCCGGATGGGAAAAGGCTTGATCATATCCAGACATCGAAACATCAGAAATCCGGCCGTCACCGGCAGCCACTCAAACGGCAGGCCCGAAAGCGCCACCATGATGCCGGCGACTTCGTCAATCACGATACAGCCCGGATCAACGGCACCGACTTCCTGCTCGGCCCGACCGGCCGCCCAGATGGCCGATAGAATAAACAAAACCAATAAAAACAAACTGATATAATAATTTTCAAACCGCGATAAAGCAAAAGCGGGCAACAGGCCGACGAATGTCCCGAATGTTCCGGGAACAACCGGCATATAACCAACATACCCCGCGCTGGCGGCTATCAGAATGCCCTTTTTCGACCTCTTCATGACCCGCTTTTATAATGCGAAACAGGGAATGTCAAGACAACAGCAGCCGGCAATATTGCTCCACCGCGGCTATCCTCTGTGAATAAGGTAAGCCATGTAACCGACATAGCAGCACAAAAGGAAAAAGCCGTCTCTTCGACTGACCGTGTTGGTTTTGAACATCATCACCAGCGGCAGAAAACTGATCAGCATCATCACCAGATAGTCGATCAGCAGCCCGCTTTCAACAAAACCTCCGGGGATCGGGATCGGCCTGACCATGCCGGCCAGGCCGATGACGGAAAGAATGTTAAACACGTTGCTGCCGATCAGGTTGCCGATGCTGATGTCCATCTCTTTTCTTATCGCGGCCACCACCGAGGTGGCCAGCTCCGGCAGCGAGGTGCCGATGGCGACTATGGTCAGACCGATAAACTTTTCGCCGACCCCGAATTCCCGCATCATCACTACCGCGGCATCGATCATGACCCGGGCGCCGATGATCACCCCCGCTATGCCCAGAACAATCATGGCGATCTGTCTGAAACGCGACTCGATATATCCGATGTCCTCCACTCCGGCTTCAGGCGCGGCGGCCACCGCTCCCTCCGCGCCCGGCCCGATCTTCTTCTTTTCTTTTATCGAAATATAGTAATTGTATATCGTATACAGAATAACACCGGTAAACAGCGTGACCCCTTCGGGCCTTGATATGGTTGAATCAAGAGAGAGGATCAGCAGACAGGCGGATATGGCCAGCATCAGGGGAATGTCCCGCCGTACCACGGAACGGTTCGCGGTAACGGGGATGATCAGGGCGGCCAGGCCGAGGATCAGGGCGATATTGCAGATATTGCTCCCCACCACGTTACCCACCGCGATCATGCTTTTCTTCTGGATCGAGGCGACCACGCTCACCACCAGCTCCGGCGCGGAGGTGCCAAAGGCCACGACCGTCAGGCCGATGACAACCGTTGAAACGCCCAGGCTTTTGGCCAGGCTGGCCGACCCCTTGACCAGCCATTCCGCCCCGTAATACAAGAGCGCAAATCCGATAACCAGCAAAAAAATTTGCGGCAGCATGATTTTACCATCCTTTTTGTTCATCCTTTTTATATGAAAAATCGGTTCAGTTCAATTCCATTCAGTTCCATTCAGTCTGATTTTTCTCCAATTCAAACGGGGAACAGGGGGCAAGAGTTGAAAAAAACCGGGGAATCAAGGCGGCAGGGCCTCAAAGATTTGCTTCTAAGGGTATTGATGACCGCGGTTGCGGCGGGACCGGTCGCGATTTACGGTATGGCCGGTACCGCCCGCTAACTGTTTTTATTGGCCGCCTCTTCCACGGCCCTGTAAACATCAAGAATCGGAATCTTCCGCTCAAGGGCGATCATACGGCAGGCTTCGTATTCGGGAACAATACGGATAGAACCGTCCGGACGGGTAATCTCTTTGGCGCTGACAGGCCCAAATGCGGTAACCACCTCTGCGGCCCGGCGCGGCAGGACACTCCGCCTGACCGGATAATATCGCACGCCGGTGGTGGTGGTTTCCGATAAAAGCCGGTTGACGATAATGTCTTGCCGCATCTGGGCGCACAGGACCTGAATCATAGTCGCCGGCCGGTTCTTTTTCATAAAAATCGGAACCCAGTACACATCCAGCGCGCCGTCGGCGAACAGTTTTTCCATAACATATCCGAATATTTCCGGGTTCATGTCATCGATACAGGCCTCCACCATTATCAAAGGCTCCTGTTCGTCGCCGATGACCGGCTCTCTGAACCGGCCGCCGATAATTCTCAACACATTGGGCCGGCCGGCGGTTTCCCTTGTCCCGGCGCCATAGCCGACCGCGTCAATAATCATCAGGGGCATGCTTCCAAAACGATCGGACAGGGTAGTGATGATGGCGGCCCCGGTGGGCGTGACCAGCTCGCCGGAAACACCCGCCCCGTAAACCGGCACATCTTTTAATATCGCCAGCGTGGCCGGCGCCGGCACGGGCAGCGTCCCGTGCGAACATTCCACCTGCCCCGATCCCAGGGGAACCATGGCGGCCGCCACGCCCTGAATGTTCAGATACTCCGCGCACAGGGCGGCTCCGACAATGTCCACGACGGCGTCCACCGCACCGAGTTCGTGGAAATGCACCTTATCGAGCGCACAGCCGTGCGCCATCGACTCGGCCCGGGCGATCTTTTCAAACATGCGCAGGGATTGCTCCCGCGTCCGCCCGGAAAGCGGACTGTTTATAATCAATGATTGAATATCCGCGTAGTTTCTGGGCGGATGGTTGTCATCAACCAGAACATCCACTTTGCGGGCGGCGATCCCGTTTCTGAATACCGACGAAACGGCGATGTCAAATCCTCCCAGGGGCAGCCGGGAAACGGCGTCTTTCAACCACTCCACGGGCACGCCCAGATCGACAAACGCCGCCAGCGTCATATCCCCGCTGATGCCGGAACCGCAGTCAATAAAAATATCCATGGATATCCATCCCCCCTTTAAGAAGAGGCCTTGATGATTTCGATCAACAGTTCGGCGGCCCGGACCATGTCGTCGAGCGCAATGGTCTCCCGCACGGAATGGATCTCCCGCATGCCGGTTCCCAGAACACCGGCCGTTATGCCATGCTGTGAAAAAACATTGGCATCGGAACCGCCGCCTGATTCGATTTCAACCATATCAAAGCCAAGCCTGCGGGATGCGCTGAGGGCATTGGCCACCACCCGATGGTCCGATGGAACATGAAAACTCTTGAAATCACTGATGACGGAAACATCCAGAAAAGGCGACCCCTCATGACCGGAACGGAGAGCCGCGTCCGCCACCGTTTCCCGGAATACCGTCACAATCTGTTCCGTTACCAGCGCCAGCATGTCGTCTTTCCGGCTCCTGGCCTCTCCCTTGACGGTCACTCTGGCCGGGACGATATTCGTCGCCAGGCCCCCGTCAATCGTACCGATATTATAGGTGGTCTCATTATCCACCCGGCCGGGTGCAAGCTTGGCAATGGCCCTGGCGGCGATCACGATAGCATTAACGCCGTCTTCCGGATTGGCCCCGGCATGGGCGTCCTTGCCATGAATCACGAATTCCAGACGATTGGCCGCCGGCGCCCGGGTAACAATGCCGGTAACATCCGAAGCATCCAGCACATATCCGCGAGTCGCCCGCAACAGGCCAAAATCAAAATTTTTAGCGCCGATCAACCCGATCTCTTCACACACGGTAAAGACCAGTTCCAGAGGGCAGAAAGCCGCTCCTGATTCGCGCAAAACACACATCGTCTCGTACATAATGGCGATAGCGCTCTTATCGTCCGCGCCCAGAATGGTATCGCCGTTGCTGGTAAACACCCCGTCCTTGAATACCGGAACAACACCCCGGCCGGGTGAAACCGTATCCATATGAGCGCTGATCAACAATGGATCGAGGCCGGCGACGCCTTCAAATTTCGCCACCAGATTGCCGGCATTGCTGCCGGTCTCTGCCCGGGAATCGTCGGTTATGATAATCGCGCCCAAATGAGAAAACAACCCGGCGAGGTACTCGCTTACCGCCCGTTCGTTCTTTGACTCGCTGTCTATTTTAACCAGCGACTGAAAGGTATCCGCCAATCGCTGCCTGTTAACCGCCATGATTACTCCTCTTGTAACTCCATAAAACCATCGACAGGCGTCACGCACCTGATTAGTTTAGTAACATATATTGCTTACCAGGGAAGTGCACATCGTTCTGGTGATGCTCCCGGACTTCAAATCCGGCGTGAGGCGCTAATACCGTCCCGGGCGGGTTCGATTCCCATGCACCTCCGCCATTTTTTTATAATATTTTCAAGTATTTATAATGTTACACACCTCGAATAACCATCCCGATATTACACCGTAATCGATCAATATTACAACCCTATTCTTTCGTAAATCCGAAACGTTCCACATTGATAGGATTGGAAAACTGTAGCAATCCCTTTTTGTCACCTACATATCAACGCTTTTGTCGCTTTGAAATTTTTTGAACCAGGGCCCATCCGTTTGGGGATGAAAAAACCCGTTGGGGAGACATTCCGGAAGAGCGCGGTGCGTTAATGTATGGGAAAGCACGTCTATAAAAGAATTGACACGCAAGGCCGGCATTGTTATAGCTTCTAAGTAACAAAACTTTAATTCATTGATATTTATAAGGTTGGTTCCGGGCCAGGGGCCCGGAAGGGACGCTTAACACTTTAATACTTTAAAACCCTAAAACTTTAAAACCCTATAGGTAACCTCACTATCCACTGTTACTTATCGGTTTGGTTCCGGGCGGGCCGTGCCCGGTTGGGACGCTAATCAATATAATCCGTATTTATTTTTTCTTTTATGCGAAAAATGCATTCCGATCACGATATACAAAAAAAACGCTTTCAATCCATCAGCCCTGCCCAAAAACTGCAACTGTCATTGGATTTGAATTTCAGCGCCAGAAAGGTGAAGGCGGCTTTTTTGAAAAGCCAACATCCCGAATGGACCGACCGGCAGATAGCAGATAAGGTCCGGGAAATTTTTCTTTATGCAAGAACATAATCTTTTTAATATTTTCATATCACGATTCAACAGGCTTCCGGTTCAGTATATGATCACAGGCGCGGTGGCCAGCATTATGTATGGAGAACCTCGCCTGACCCATGATCTGGATCTTGTGCTTGAAATCGAAAAAAATCATCTGGAAGAATTTTGCGCCGCTTTCCCGCTTGAGCATTTTTATTGTCCCCCGGTTGAGGTGATTCATATAGAGATGGGACGGAGGGAGAGGGGTCATTTTAACCTTATCCATCATGAATCGGGGTTCAAGGCCGATGTTTATCTTGCCGGAGAGGATGTGCTTCACAAATGGGCCTTGGAAAAAAGAAAACCGATTGATGTTGAAGGAGAGAGATACTGGCTGGCCCCTGTTGAGTATGTGATTATCAGAAAACTTGAGTATTACAGGGAGGGGCATTCCGAAAAGCATTTAAGAGACATTGCCAGTATGCTGTGCTGTGTATCGGATCAAATCGATTTTAATGAACTGGAAGACAAAGTCCGCGAAAGAGGGCTGACAACCTTCTGGCAGCAGGCCAAAGAGATTAAGACATAGTTATTCCCGGCCCTTTCCCGGATATTTCACGAGTTGATTTGAACGCAGATGCAAGGCGCAGGACGCGAAGCTGTAGTTAACCTACCGCGAGCGGCCTGCAACACAGCAGATGCGTTCAAGGCGACCCACATCCCCAACCGCAGGGAATACATGGTCCGTTATGCAGCCTGTCCCGCAGTACCATGCGGGAGATGTTACAGCAACAAGAGTCGGGGGCATCGGGATCGCCTATGCTGAGTTATCCATTGTTTCTTCGGCGATGTTTATAAAGGAATCTATTTTCCCCCTCAGTTCAGCGGAAATGTCGACAAATTCGCATCCAAACCCGATATTGTCCATCCATTGAGCATTCACGACCCACCGGATTTCAGATTTAATTTCGCGAATAAATTTCAGATCAGGATTCCCGACAATCTCCTTGAGGTGCAAAATGTCTCCAGCCTTAAGGTCGTCGGCCGCGTTGGTATCGATTTTGCGCACCACCAACCCAAGTCCTAATTCACACAGGTTCAATACCTTTGAGTCAAAAATCAGTCCCTTGTCACCTGAAAATGAAAAAACAGCTCGAATCATTTCATGATTTGGGAAGAAAAACCGCTTGAATTTCCGTTGCTCGATGATGTCAGGGTTCATTGGCTCACTTTCCAGGTTAATCGACCAGAGTAAAATTTTCAAAAATAAAGGATAAAAAACTTGCTTTTATGCTCTTTATATATAGCAAGTGCGGCCTTGTGTGTCAATCTTATTCTGGGCGCTGCATGTTAATGGGCAATTTGGGCGGTTATGTCAGGTCGATTCAGGTGGAGCAGAAAAAAGGAGTAAAAGCTATCGAGGGGCAGTAACCAGTTCTTCAAATTGATTTCGATTAAAAACGGTAAGCAGTTGACTGAAAAGGCTCCCATGTCGTATAATTCCTTATTCTCCTTCCGGCCGTGGTGGTTTTTAATTTTGCCAATAAAAGTTTACCATGTCCCGCAGGGAGAATAGTTTCAACTCAAAGCTGATATTCTATTATCATGACTGTTGTTAATAACAATTCAGTATGAGGGGGGAAAAAATGGTAAAAATCAGTAGATCTCCGGCAGTCCTGTTATTAATAATGATATCGGCATTGCTGTTCGCCACTCCGGCCATTGCCGTATCTGTGAAGTCTTTTTACACAGAGCCGTCTCCACTGCCAGCAGGCGTTCATGGTGACGTTATCAAATCCATAAAAACAAAAATCGTGATTCCTGAAGCACCTCCGTTTGATTCATGGCAGATAATGTATCGGTCTACTACTGCTGTTGGTCTGGCAAACGCCGTGACAGGTACCATCATAGTGCCTGAGGCCTGGGATCATGGGAACGTGGTTGTTTATTGCGCCCACACTCAAGGGCTTGGTCAGAAATGCGCTCCTTCTTTTCAGTTCAGGGCAGGTAACTACTGGGAAAACGACAATATTATAGCCATTCTGAAAGCGGGTTACGCCGTGTTAATAAGCGATTATCCCGGATATACCATTGGTGGGTATCCATCATTCTGTAACGGTTTTAACCAGGGTTATGACGCACTGGATATAGTTAAGGCTTCAAGGCAGATTCCTTACTCCCCATTCAGCAAATTCGACAAAGTCGTTTTCTGGGGATACGACCAGGGCGGGCAGACCGCGGCGTGGGCGGGCCAGCTTCAGCCGTCTTATATGCCTGATTTGAATCTGGTTGGTGTTATAGCGGGCGGTGTTCCCGCTGATCTCCTGGCTGTGGGAAGAAACATGGACGGCGGACCAGGAGCCTGTTTCTTGATGTTATTTTTAGCTGGACTGCATTACCAGTATCCCAATGAAGTGCCGTTGTTAGATCTTGTAAATGAAGGGGGGCGTGAGGCCTATGAAGGCGCAATGGATATATGTTTGTGGGATGGGTTGAAAATATATATGCATGTCGGAACCAATGATCTCACAAAGGATCGCCTTACTTTAGAGGAGTTAATTACATTGTTACCCAGGGTGGCCGGGATTGTCGATGACATGAAGCTCGGCAAAAGCCCGATTAACGCTCCTGTTTATTTGTATCACGGAACAGCTGATCCGTTTAATCCTCTGGATCAGGCCCTGAATCTAAAAGAGGATTATTGTGGAATGGGTATGGATGTTTCTTTCCAGGTGTTTCCGACGGCCGATCATATTATCCCGTTGTTTCAGGCAGCACCCTACGCGATAGCCTGGATGAAAGACAGATTTAACGGCGCCCCTTTGGATGAGGCTACATTATGCAGCGCCAAAGATCGTCCTGTATCCGACGCACAGAAGCCGGAAGATGATTTTGTGATGAAAATGAAAAACTGGCACGTTGACGGGATGGTCGAGATTGAAAATTTAAAACAAAAAGTCAAACTGCCGGACACAACCACAATGACTTCTGGAGCGAATATATCTTCCTTGAGACTCGAAAACGGCCGTATTGATATGCCTCCATTTAAGGTTAAAGTGCGTGTCGCCTTTCTTCCAATGAAAGTGGGCTTCAGGATGGAACAGCTTGAGCCGTTTACGGGTTCTTTATATTTAGACAGCATAGGAAACATTACGATCAATGGTGTCGTAAAGAGCCATTTTCATGTGAAAAAACTGGGGGGGAAAGCACGTACCTCTACCCCGGTTGAGATGAAACTGTTTTTTAAAGGTCCTGTTGCTGATTTTGCCTCAGGGAAAATGGTGCTTGAGGGCGAGACAGTAATTCCGAAGATGAAGAGCATGAATGCTCTGGGAGGCATCCTTTCTCTCATGTCTACCAGAATGATGTCCGGGCCCGTCAAATACCGCTTCAGGGTATATCCAGGAGAGCCTTATATGTATTAAACCGAGTCGGAGCAGGTATTTTGCTTGTTTAATTGCGTATAATTATCCGAAGCCCCACGCCCTTACTCGGAACGGTTGGCGCGCTCCTGTCATGGAATGCTGACCGGCATTGTGCTGCCCCGCTAAACCAGCTTCCCCCCCTGATTATGCGGTGAGTGCCTATAGTCGGTCCCCTGGGATCTGTAACAGGACCTGTCTTATAACCGCCGGGAAAATTGTTATACCAGTCTGAACACCATTCCCAGACATTGCCCAGCATATCATATAAACCCCAGGCATTAGGTCTTTTCTTCGCAACAGGGTGTGTTCCGCAGCGCTGGCATCGGATCTGCGCTCCTTTGCGCCCGGAGCAGTCATCGGCCCCGGAGTAGTCCGCACAGCTATTTCCTCCATACCAGGCAACAGGATCCAATTCCGGGCCATCATTAAGACTTAAGATGCTCAGAGGGCCGGTATATATGGCTGTTTTGCTTCCGGCGCGGCAGGCATATTCCCACTCAGCTTCCGTGGGTATATCGTAATTCATGTTATATTTTGCTTTTAATTTTTTTATAAATTCCTGGGCATCCAGCCAGGAAATATTTTCCACAGGGCAGTTTTCGCCGCAAGCCGTAAAATAAGATGGATTTTTGCCCATCAGCCCGCGCCACTGTTTCTGGGTGACCTCTGTGGTTTGAATGTAGAATCCCTTGCTGATGGTAACCTGGCGCTGATATTCGTCCATGGCACGTCCGGCTTCAGTTGCCGGGCTGCCCATCGTAAAACTTCCGGGAGCGATCCATTTGAATTTCATACCCAGGGAGTTTGTAAAGACTTCAGCCGGGGTTAACGACAAGGATACGCTGTTTTCCTTATTGGCGGAAACGGTGACCCATTCACTTGCCCTGGCAAAGCCTGATTCAGCGTTAATCTGGTACTTACCTGCCGGTAGTTCTATCCCCTGATGAAATTCTTTATCATAATTCATTATTTTGATAACGGCACCGGATGGTTCGGTAGTAACATAGAGGGCGCCTACATCAGGGGGAAACTGCATGTCGATTTTGTTGTCAGTTCCTGCTGAGACAATAGCGGTTTTTTCTATTGGCGCGTGGTTTGGTGCCTTTGCGATTACTTTATACTTACCCGGCGCCAGCAGCATGCCGGGGCTGTATTCTTGTTTGATGTCAGGAAGGATAATGGTAGCGTCATTATTATTTGTGTTTACATAGAAACGTCCGGTATGGCCGGCGTTCTCGACGGGAAGCTTGCCCTGCACCACCTCGGCGGCCCCTGAAGTCAAGGGATTGACGGCATCTTCACCGGGGGATCGTTCATTATGGCCGGCATTCTCGACGGGAAGTCTGCCCCCTAACGCCTCGGCGGTCCCTGAAATCAAAGGATTGACGGCATCTTCACCGGGGGGTCGTTCGCCAAAGTTCGAAAAGAAAAAGGCAAAAAGCCCCAGACAGACTAAGCCCGATATTCCCGCAATGATGCTGGCGCGAATCTTTTTGTTTTTCCACCACGGGATGATGCTCCCTGTGGTCCGAGGTTCATCGGCAGCCGGGACTTTATCCGATTCGGCCCTGATTTTGTCAGCCGGCTCAGCGGGCGGGCTTTCCTGCATCTTTCGGGTGTCAGCGGCCGCCTCTTTTTCAGCAGCAGCTTTCTTTTTTTCGAGGGCGACTTTCTCTTTTTCAGCAGCAGCCCTCTTTTTTTCGGCAGCGGCTTTCTGTTTTTGGATGTCAGCCTTCTCTTTTTCAGCAGCGGCTTTCTTTTTTTCGGTGTCTTCCCGGGTATCTGCCGTATTTCCGGCCTTCACCGGTTTGTATACGATCTTACCGGATTCATGTACGGCCTTACCGGCTTTTGCATCTTGTCGTCTTGTCCCTTCCATCAGAAGCTTCAGCAGCGGCTGATTAATTTTCCTGGTAATCTTCAGGTCGGGATAATCAATCTCGATCGTCGGTCTATCCCAGCCGAGTATTTCGTATACAGCTTCTTCTCCGCTGATGGATTCGGTCGCCGCCGCTACCAGGGTGCCGTTTTGCAAATAGAGACGTCCGTCTTCCTGTTCCCCTGCTTTTACCTTCAGCGTACAGGTGGTTCCTTCCATTTCCGACATCTGGAGAAAAGAAGCCAGGCTGATGCCATGAAAGACGCCGCCGACGCCACCTGCCATTTCCTGCACCATTTTGTCTGCCAGGACCGTAAAATCGACCGGCTTTTCAAAATATCGGATTTCGCGGATTGACTTGATGGTAGACTCAATTTCACCGGATTCAAAGTAGGTCATAACGATAAAAGGAATACGAGCGTTATTTTTCGTGATCGTTTTGAGTAATCCAAGGTCGCTCGTGGAGGGGGCGTACAAGTCGACAATAACAATATCGATTTTTGTCTTTTTGAGTAAGGTATCAGATTCCTGAAGGCTTTTTGCCGTAAGGATATCAAAATCACTGGCGTGTTCGTGTTTTCGAAGCAGGCTGGAAATTTTATTAAGTATAAGCGTATCTACACTTACGGAAAGAATTTTCTTCATGCAAACCCTTCAGTAACAGTGTTGGACGCCCCCAAAAAGATGCTCTCTTTGCTTTCTTTTGTTTTAACATATTTTTTGAGAAAATCAAGGTTGAAATCAGTTTTTTAATTTAGGTTCTTCTCCCAATTGGTGGAAGGCAGTATTGTTCAAAAAAAAGCCCTTCAATGGTTTCGCCGATTGCTGTTTTTCTTCGCGCCCTGACCTTTTCGGGGCCGTTTGCAACCGGCGAAATCTTTTTTAAAACTTGTAAACAGTAAAAAGATCAAAAACAAAATCAGCGGCAGAAAGTAAAATTTTTACTTTAAAGATGTTGGCTTCGTAAAAAGCTCACTGTGAGCGAGATTGAGACTTCCGGGGAAACAAGCGGTTTGTAAGGTATCCGCCAATCGCTGCCTGTTAACCGCCATGATTACTCCTCCTGTAACTCCATAAAACCATTGACAGGCGTCACGCACCTGATTAACTTAGTAACATATATTGCTTACAAGGGAAGTGCGCAGCGTTCTGGTGATGCTCCCGGACTTCAAATCCGGTGTGGGGCGCTAATACCGTCCCGGGTGGGTTCGATTCCCATGCACTTCCGCCATTTTCCCGTGCCGCCACGGCCGCTCAAGGCACCGGCGCGGCGGCGGAAACAACTTCCCGCCGGGGCGAGATCAAAAGATGAATTATCGTAATCTGAAAACCTGAAAAATCCATTGGCCGAAAACAGCAATAATATTTTGCCTTTTACGATGTTTCAAGCCGTTTGATCGGCAACAAACCGTTTATCATTGCTTTCCAGGAATTCAAAAGGAGAAAAAAATGGGCAGATGCATCAACCATCCGGACCGGGAAACGAATTATCTATGCAAAAAGCACAATATTTACCTGTGCGATGAGTGTCTGAAATGCCCGGATCCGGACATTTACTGCAAACACCGGGCCTCCTGCCCGATCTATTTCATGTCCCAGAAAGATCTGGATAAGGCATCGCCGCCCGCCGGTAAGAGGAAAGAGCAAAAAAACGACAAAAACGGCGCCGATACCTGCCGGGTTACATTCATGCCTGAAGAGATCAGCGTTTCCATGCCCGCCGGGTCGACCCTTCTGGACGCGGCCAAAGCCGCCGATGTCTATATCAACGCCTCCTGCAACGGTAAAGGTTCCTGCGGAAAATGCAAACTGATCGTAGAATCCGGAAATGTTACCCCCGCTCAAAATCCTCATCTGACGGAATCGGAACTGGCCAGAAAATATATCCTGGCCTGCCAGACGACAATCAACGGCGACACGGTGGTTAAAATTCCGGAGGAAACCCTGGAGAAAAAACTGAAAGCCGCCGGCATGGGAAAAGAAGTCACCCAAAAACTACAGGGTCTGGTTAAAGAGATCGGCCCGATCATCTCTCATCATGAAATTCAAATGGAACCGCCGTCGCTGGACGATCCGGTCAGCGATCTGGACAGGCTCTTTCGCGGCCTCAAAAAAGCCGGGTGCGATACCTCCCGGTTGGCCATCGGCATCGACGTCATGCGCCAACTGGCCACGGCCATGCGGGAAGATAACTGGCATGTCACGGTTTCCCTGCTTCATAAAAGATGCTCCGCGGAAGTCGTCAACGTCGCTCCCCGGCCTTCGGATAAACGTACTCTGGGAACCGCCATCGATCTGGGCACCACTTCCATCGTGGTCTATGTCGTAGATATGCAAAACGGCGAAATATTAAGCGCCGCTTCAGCGCATAACCGGCAGGCCGCCTGTGGCGACGACGTCATCAACCGTATTGTCTGCGCGGAAAAAAGCGGCGTTAAAAAATTAAGCGCCATGGCGCTGGCCACAATCAATAACCTTATCCATGAATCCCTGGAGCCGCTTCCGGAAACAAAGGACGATATCGAAAGCATCGTTATTTCCGGAAACACCACCATGGTGCACCTGCTCCTGGCCATTGAACCGCGCTACATAAGACGCGAACCGTATATTCCGACCGTGTCTGAATTTCCGGTCATGAAAGCTCGAGAGATCGGCGTCAAAGCCGCGCCCCAGGCGGGCGTATTTGTCGTTCCGGGACCGGCCAGCTATGTCGGCGGCGATATTGTCTCCGGAATCATATACACCGGCTTTCACCGGGAAGCACCAATGACGCTGTTCATCGACATCGGCACCAACGGCGAGATCGTCCTGGGCAATAAGGATTTTCTCATGACGGCTTCCTGCTCGGCCGGCCCGGCCTTTGAAGGCGGCGGCATCCGCTGGGGCATGCGCGCCGAAGAAGGCGCCGTGGAAGGCATTACCATCGACGCGGCGACGCTGGAACCGGCGTATAAAACAGTAGGAGACATGCCGCCGCGCGGCATCTGCGGTTCCGGCATGATCGAACTGCTGGGCGAACTGTTTTTAAAAAACGTGATCGATCCCACCGGAAAAATAAAAAGAGAGTTCAACCATCCCCGGGTTATCATGTTCCGGGATGAGCCCGCCTATGTTATCGAGTTTGCCGGAAAAACACCCATGAACGAGGATATCATCTTCACGGAGACGGACATCCGCAGCCTGATGCTCAGCAAAGCGGCTGTTTATGCCGGTTTCTCAGTCCTGCTGGAAGAGGTCGGTCTGACCTTTGAACAAATTGACCGTTTTATTATTACCGGCGGCTTCGGCCAGTTTCTTGATATCGACCGGGCGGTAACCATAGGATTGCTGCCGGATATCGACCGGAATAAATTCAGCTATATGGGTAACAGTTCCATTGCCGGGGCTTACATGATACTGCTTTCGGAATATTACCGGGCCGAGGCGCTGACCGTGTCAAACAGCATGACCTATGTGGATTTTTCTTCCAACGCCAGATTCATGGACGAATTTACTTCGGCCCAGTTTCTGCCCCATACGAACACAAAGGCCTTTCCCAGCGTGAAAGCGGAATCGCGCGCCCGTTAACCCGGTTTTAAAAGGATAAAAATGAGTGAAATTCGCATGACCGCGGACATCCGCACGGACTATGACTGTGAAGCGACCGGCCTGCCGGCGGAACACTGGGCGGAAGCCGTGTTTACCGTCGGTGGCAGAGAAATCGTGCTGGAACTCAGCGCCGAGAAGGATGTTATTGTCTCCATCATGGTGGACGAGCAGATGGCCTGGAAAGGGACCCTCGACGGCCTGAAGAAAATGCTGTCGGAAGCCAGCAGGCCGGCAACCTGAAACGGTTCGAAATTCTCCATGCCCGCCGGCATCAAAAGATGTGTTCCCAGGATGCGCGTCAGTGCCGGAAATCCGCCAGAACCTCATCCAGCTTTTTTCCACCGATCGGTTTGGCCAGGTAATCATCCATGCCCGCTTCCAGGCATCGCTCCCGGTCGCCCGCCAGGGCGTGAGCGGTCATGGCCACGATACGCACATCATGATCCAGAACGGCGGAGCGGGGATCGCGGATAACACGCGTGGTTTCAAGCCCGTCGAGAGAGGGCATGGAAACATCCATAAAAATTATATCATATCTCCGACGCCGCATCTTATCCAGTGCTTCCCGGCCGCTGCCGGCGGTATCAACATAACACCCCCTTTTCCTCAGCAGTGTTTCCATCAGCTTCAAACTGGCCGGATTGTCTTCGGCGACCATCACATACACGCCCTCAAAAAGATAATTTTTCTCCTGTTCGCTCTTTTCCTGAAGATGATTGTCTTCGCTGATCCGCAAAGGCAGGACAACGATAAACGTCGAGCCCCTCCCCTCCTGGCTCTCGAGTTCAATATGCCCACCCATCAGCTCCGCCATGTTTTTCGAGATCGTCAATCCCAGGCCCGTGCCTTCGTATTTTCTGGCAATACCGCCGTCAACCTGACGAAACGACTCGAATATGGCCTTTTGCTGGTTTTTGGGGATACCGATGCCGGTGTCGCTGACGGCAATACGAAAACGCGTCCGGCTCTTATCATAATCGACACGAATGCTCACCTGTCCCTTATCCGTAAATTTAATGGCATTACCGGCCAGATTCATCAATATCTGCCTGACCCGGGTCTTGTCACCCACCACCCATTCGGGGCCGTTATAATAGACCGAAAAATCAAGCCCCTTGTTAATGGCCGGGTAATCCAAAATTCCTTTCACGCCTTGCACGCATTCCTCCAGGCTGAAGACTTCTTCCTTGAGCTTCATCTTTCCGGCTTCAATCTTGGATACATCCAGGATATCGTTTATGATATCCAGCAGGCCGGCGGCGGAGTGATAAATCGTATCGACGTAATCCAGCTGTTCGTCATTCAGTTCAGTGGCTTTCAATAATTCCACCATACCCAGAACACCGTTCATGGGTGTCCGGATTTCATGAGAAACATTGGCCAGAAACTGGGATTTGGACTGGTTGGCCTGGTCGGCCAGCTCCTCGGCCCGCCGCAGTTCCAGCTCTACCTGTTTGCGCTCCGATATATCCCGGCTGATGCCGATAATGCCTTCGGCCCGGCCTTCGGTGTTCCGCAGCCAGTTCATGCTCACTTCCATCCACCTGGTTGACCCGTCCTTGCAAAAAACCTCCACTTCCAGAATATAAGGATCGGTAATGATCTCTCCAGCCTTTTCTCTTCTCATAGCCTCATCCAGCATCCGCAGCATCCGCTCGTAGGATTCGGCCGTCATGATCTGTTTAGTCGACAGGGTCATCTCCTCTTCGGGCGTATATCCTCTTATTTTTTCCACCGCGGGGCTGATGTAGGTGAGCTTCAGGTTCAAATCCCGCGTCCAGATGATGTCGTTGGCGTTTTCCGTCAGCAATCGGAACTTTTCTTCGCTCCTGCGCAACGCTTCTTCGGCTTTTTTGCGTTCGGAGATATCCCGGGTAACGCCGAGCACACCTTTGATTTCGCCGTTTTCAGAACGCAGCCAGCTGGCATTGGTCTCGGTCCAGACTATTGTCCCGTCTTTGCGCCGGACCTTCAGCTCCAGCATGGTCGGACGACCGCTGGGCGCGGCAGCCGCTTCCGACAGTTCATTATTCAAGACGGTCAGAACGTGCTGATATGAATCCGGGGGCATAAATTTTTCAAAAGGAAAAGAAAGCGCTTCTTCAGGTGTATATCCCAGCAGACGCTCAACCGAGGGGCTGACATAGGTCAACCGCATATTGATGTCGGCAGTCCAGATAATGTCGCTGGCATTTTCGGCCAGAAGGCGATAACGGGTTTCCCGGTCCACCAGCTCGGCCTCGACGCGTTTAAGACCAGTAATATCCTGAAGGGTTGTCATGGCGCCCCGGATCTCTCCCCGGTCATCGAAAAGCGGCGCGGCCGTAAAAAAAAGCCACTTGCCCTTTTCCCCGAAACGGGGAAAGAAATCCATGGCCTCATACCCGCCGACAAGAGAGGAGGGCCTGAATTTGCCGGCATAATAGGTGTCGATCATTTCAACGGCGCCGTCCAGAATCAAATCCGCCATGACCGGACGCTCGTAATCATAAAACGCCCGCCATTGCTGGTTCGTGCCGACGATCTTTTCGGCCGGGATGCCGGTCAATTGCTGAAGGCTTTTATTCCAGTGCGTAATCCGGTGGCTTTTATCCAGGACAAACGTCGCTATGGGGCTGCCTTCGATAATGCTCTCGGTTTGTTTTCTGCTCTCTGCCATATCTGCTTCTGCCTTCGAGACACCTGCCGGGTGTGTTCGGGAAACGATATCGGTGACAAGAACCGTTGTTTTTTGGAAAACCACCGCCGATCGCTGTTAATTTGACTTTATTATATACGGCCGTTCAAATTTTGTCCATGCGCGCTGACGGAAAAACGCTATTAACTATCCGCCAGCCGGATCAACTCTCTGACCGCCGGCATC
>CAYSMV010000006.1:0-4289 GCA_964432245.1 uncultured Desulfobacterales bacterium | reverse complement strand
GGCGATAATAGCGCCGGGGCCGGCTCCCGAGGCGTTTTTCTGTTTTTTTCCGGTCGGCACCAGCAACTGGTTGTAACGTTCATTGTTGTCGGTAGTGACGTTCAGGAAGGTTCCATCCGATCCCATTTTCCCGGAGACCACCCGCAACAGAGAAAGCCGTCCGGAGAACGGGTCGGCAACGGTTTTGAACACAAAGCCCGCGAAGGGCTCTCCGGCATCGGGCCGGCAGACGACGTCGTTTCCGTCAATGTCTTTAGCCTGCCAGGCGCCTCTTTCAGCCGGTGAGGGCAGGCAGTTGACGATAAAATCAGAGAGCAGATCCACGCCGATATTGGCGATCGCGGCGCCGCACATCACCGGCACAAAGGTTCGGCTCAGCACCCCTTTTTTCAGGGCGGCGTTCAACTCCTCGTCGGTCAGTGTTTCTCCTTCCAGGTAACGTTCCAGGAGGGAGTCATCGGCTTCGGTGATATTTTCGACCAGGGCCTCTTTTTCCGCTTCCGCCTGCTCCTTCATCTCCGCCGGGATTTCCCCGGTTGTCCGCTTTCCGTTTTCATCGTAGGTATGGGCCTTCATATTGATCAAGTCGATGACGCCCGAAAAATTTTCCCTGGAACCAATGGGCAGCTGAAGCTGAATCAGTTTCGGCCTGGCCAGGGTGTCTCTGGTTTCTTTTAATGTCTGATAAAAATCGGCCCGTTCCTTGTCGAGTTTGTTGATGAACAGGACGCATGGCATTTTGCGGCCGGCGGCAAAATCCCAGGCTTCTTCCGTCTGAACCTTGGCCCCGTCGACGCAGTCTATAACGATAATGGCCGCGTCCGCGGCCTGCATGCAGCTGATGGCATCGGAAAAGAAGTTCTGATCTCCAGGCGTGTCCAGCAGGTTGAGGGTGTGTTTCCGCCACTCATGCTGAAAAATACCGGTTGAGATACTGGACATCCGTTTCAGCTCTTCCGGTTCAAAGTCCATGGCGGTATTGCCGTCTTCAACGCGGCCGAAACGGTCTATCGCTTCGGCGTTATACAGCATGGCTTCGGCAACGATGGTTTTACCGGCGCCGGCGTGCCCGGCCAGGACGATGTTTCTTGTTTTTTCAACCTGCTCATCCATTTAACACTCCTCTAACGCTGTCGGGGTTATAACCGCGAGGCCTTATGTGAACCGGGCGGTCATCATCAGTTTTCAGGCAAAACGCTAAACAAATCTTAATTTTCTAGCCTATTTTTTCGGGAAAATCAAGGCTAAAAACATTAAAAAATTCCACATTACCCTTGGGACCGATAACCGGGGAGATGACCGGCGTTTTGCAGGTCAGGCCCTGTGTCCCGGCAAAGGCGGACAGGTCATTCAGCACTTCCTGACGGTCTTCCGGCGAACGGACGACGCCGCCCTTGCCGACGCGGCCTTTACCGATTTCAAACTGCGGCTTGATCAGGACTACGATAAGGCCGTCAGGCTTTAAGAATTTCAGTACCGCCGGAATAACGATTTTCAGAGAGATAAAAGAAACGTCTATGGTGATCAGATCGATACGTTCCGGTACTGCCGTTTCCGGAATGTGGCGGATATTGGTCCGTTCGATAACGACTACCCGCTCATCCTGCCGCAGCTTCCAGGCCAGCTGGCCGTAACCGACATCCACGGCAAAAACCTTCCCGGCCCCTTTTTGCAACAGGCAGTCGGTAAACCCGCCCGTGGAGGCACCGACATCAAGGCAAACCAGATCGCGGACGTCTATGGCAAACGCGCGCAGGGCGCCTTCCAGTTTAAGCCCGCCGCGGCTGACGAAAAGGCATTTATTTTTTACAGTTATTTCGGATTGTTGTGTGATATGCAAGCCCGGCTTGGTCACTGGCTCGCCTTCTACCAGGACATCTCCGGCCATAATCATGGCCTGGGCGCGCTGTCGGGTTTCCGCCAGCCCCCGATCCACGAGGAGCTGGTCGATGCGTTTTTTTTCCCCGGAACTCATTTTTTATGCGATCAGGTCGAGGGCGGCGGCGATAATGGCATCCGCGTTTATTTCGTAAATGGCTCGAAGAACATCTTTAGGACCATGTTCCACAAAGGTGTCGCCGATTCCCAGCCGCTTGATGATAAAGCCCGACAAGCCGGCGTCGCTCAGGCTTTCCAGAACCGCGCTGGAAAAGCCGCCGATGAGCATGTTTTCTTCCACGGTAATGATGCGCGGAATCTTCTCGGCCAGGGTGCAGATCAACTCCGTATCCAGAGGCTTGACGAATCGGCAGTTGACTACCGTCGTGGAAATTCCCTTTTCCTTTAGCCGGTCGGCGGCCGTGAGGGCGTCGGTGACGGTGCAGCCGATGGCCAGGATCAGCAGGTCGTTTCCGGAAACGACAATTTTCCCCTTGCCGATGGGAACGGGTTCCAGGCTCTTCTGAATCTCGGCGCCAGGACCACGCCCTCTAGGATAACGGACGGCGGCGGGCCCGTCATGATAGATGGCCGTGACCAGCATGCGTCGCAGTTCGTTTTCGTCGGCCGGTGCCATTACCATCATGTTGGGCATGGCCCTCAGATAGGAGAGGTCGTACAATCCGTGATGCGTGGGGCCGTCTTCACCGACGATCCCGGCCCGGTCAATGGCAAAGGTGACCGGCAGCGAGTCCAGACAGACATCATGGATAATCTGGTCATATGCCCTCTGGAGGAAGGTGGAGTAAATGGCGACGACCGGCAGCAGGCCGTCGGCGGCCATTCCGGCCGCGAAAGTCACGCCGTGCTGTTCGGCGATCCCGACGTCGAAAAACCGGTTGGGAAAATTTTCCGCGAAAGCCGCCAGGCCGGTGCCTTCCGGCATGGCGGCGGGAACCGCCATGATGCGGTCATCTTTTTCGGCCAGTTCCACCATGGTGTCGCCGAACACCTGCGTGTAGGTCGGAGTCGGTTTTTTGGAGGGAAGGCAGTTTCCGGTTTTTTTCTCAAAGGCGCCGACGCCGTGAAAATAGGCCGGATCTTCTTCGGCCGGCAAGTACCCCTTGCCCTTGGTGGTGGTTACGTGAAGCAGTACCGGCTCCCTGATTTCCCGGATGTTCTGCAGGATATTAATCAACTGCTTGATGTTGTGACCGTTAATAGGTCCGAAATATTCGAAATTAAAGGCCTCGAACAGCATGCCCGGGGTGACGAATGTTTTAAACGATTCTTCGGAGCGCTTGGCGAACTGATAAACGTCATCTCCTATTTTCGGCAGGGCCCGCAGCAGTTCCCCCAGTTCTTTCCGCCACTCCTGGAGATAGGTGGCCGAAAGCGTCCGGCTCAGAAAGGAAGAAATGGCGCCGACGTTTTTGGTTATGGACATCTCGTTGTCGTTAAGAATAACGATCAGATTTTTATCCTTGTGCTGGTAGCCGGCCTGGTTGAAACCTTCATAAGCGATGCCCGCGGTGAGTGAGCCGTCGCCGATGACGGCGATGACGCTGGCGGGGTCGTCGCGGAGGTCTTTGGCGCAGAGAAAGCCCAGGCCGGCGGAAACGGATGTGCCGCTGTGGCCGGTGGAAAAGGCGTCATAAGGGCTTTCGCGGCGCCGGGTAAATCCGGACAGACCGCCGTGCTGCCGGAGGGTAGGGAAACGGTCGCGTCGGCCGGTTAATATCTTATGGGCGTATGCCTGGTGGCCCACGTCCCAGATGACCTTGTCGTTGGGGACGTCGAAGACGTAATGAATGGCGATGGCCAGTTCGACGGCGCCGAGACTGGAGGCCAGGTGCCCGCCGGTTTTTGAAACCACATCGACGATCAGCTCCCGAATTTCCCGGGCCAGATCGGTTAGTTCCGTCACGGAGAGCTTTTTCAGATCTCCGGGAGAATTGATATTGTCTAACAGGCTCACGGTAACAATCAACTCCTCATCAATAGGGTCTTTCTATCATGAAACACGCGATTTTTCGAAGGGGATCGGCTTTTTCGTCAAAGGCCGACAAGGCCCTCAGGCTGTCGTTTACCAGATTCCGCGCCATAGTCCGGGCTTTTTTTATTCCCAGCAGCCCCGGGAAGGTGGCTTTTTTATGCCTGGCGTCTCCTCCCGTGGTTTTGCCCATCAGCTTTGCGTTGCCCTGTATGTCAAGAAGGTCATCAGCAATTTGAAAGGCAAGGCCGATCTGCTTTGCGTACTCAACCAGCCGGTCGGTCTGCTCAAGGCCGGCTCCGCCGAGCAGGGCGCCTACGTGAACCGCGGCGGTGATCAGGGCGCCGGTTTTCAACTCCTGCAACCGACGTAATTCACTCAAGGTCAGCGGTTTCGTCATTGCCAGCATATCCCGCAT
>CAYSMV010000005.1:0-8029 GCA_964432245.1 uncultured Desulfobacterales bacterium | reverse complement strand
CAAAAAAGGCGAAGAGTTGGGCGCCCGGCCGGATTTATCCCGTACCTATTTTGAAATCGGCAAACGCCTGCTGGAGCCAAGCAGCAAACACAAAGAACTAAACGGCATCACCGCGGAAGAATACCTCGAAAAAGCCCGCACCATGTTTGAAGAGATGGATCTTCAATGGGACCTGGATGAGTTGGACAAAGTGATGGCAGCGAGATAGCTTGAAATGCGTTCTAATGCTGTGCCCGATAATGATCAAGAAACTGTTTCGGGGTCAGGATTTTAATCCCCATATAATCGCGTAGTTCGGTCAGCGCTTTGTCTCCTGAAATGACAGTTTCAGCTTTCAATGCAACGGCACATTCAATAAACTTGTTATCATCCGGGTCTTTTTCAACCACATGCAATTCAGAGGTTCTGGCCGTGAACAAGACATTAAACCCATGAGCAAAAAGGCTTAAAAGAGATTCTAAATCTCGCTCATTCTGAAGTCCTAATCGATTGAGGACTTCAACATATTCATCAATAATGGGTTTTGATAAACATAAGATAACCTGACCGGATTTCCAGAGGCCGATGATCTTTCGGGGATTGCCGCCAAAGAAAGAGGATACGAAAACATTTGTATCGATGACGACCTTAATCACTTTTTGGCCCGTACTTCAAGAATAGCGCGTTTAATGTCTTTCGGCCCAACCCCTTTTGATGCCAATTGGTCTCCGATCCGCCCCCACAGATCATCAACATAAGCACCGATATCCCGATTCCGGACATAGTCCTCAAGCAGTTCCCTGACAACCTCACTGAGACTTTTGCCTTCAGCCTTGGCAAACGTATTAGCCCTGGCTTTGAGATCCGGATCGACGCGAACGATCATTTGTTGATTCATAATAAATCGCTCCTGAAAATGTTATAGTGTATATACAATATATCTTTTATCGCAGCGTGTCAATAAGGAAAAAAGGAACACAAAATGCACTGATAAACCTTCAGGGCTCATCAATATATTTTTTGACGGTCCGGCTGTCCAGACCGGTTCTGCGCGCCACTTCAATATAAGTACCGAATTTTTGAAATAAATGCTGGCAATACCCCTTGAGCAAATTCTTGGCGTCAATATTGCCATTCTCCATATCTTGGGCAAGCCCGGATGGATAGGCGGGTTGTTTAGATGAATAAAATTCAGATGTATAATTTCGATTGAGCAGAATTCTTCTGACGCATTGGCCCAGTTCCCGGACATTACCCGGTCATGAATAATTGTTCCCCAATTCATTGTCGATGGTTTTTTTGATCAGCCTTGTGAGTTCCTGGGAAGGCTGGCCGGTAATCCGTTCAATGGTTAATTCGAGCAGATCATCGAGTTCACCGGAATCTTCCTCAATCCGCTGGCGAAGGGGGGGGACAATAATTGTATCCGAGCAAAGCCGGTAAAAAAAATCATCCCGTAAAAGTGATTTGTTCCGGATTTCATGGATTGACCGGTTTGTCGCCGCAATGATTCTGCCTTGAAAACGCTTCTCATCATGACTCCCAACCGGGCTGTATACCCGTTCCTCCAGGACTTTCAGGAGTTTGATCTGAACCGGTGTGGAGACCTCGCCGATTTCATCTAAAAATATGGAACCATGGGGACTGCATCGGTCAAAAATGCCCTCATGATCGCTCACCGCACCGGTAAAAGCGCCCTTCGTGTGGCCGAAAAGCTCTGATTCAATGAGATTTTCGGAAAACTGGGACAGGTTCATGGAAACAAAAGAGCTGTTAAAGCTTTCGGTAAAGCATGCCTTTTTTTCATCAAACGGAATAAATCCGCTTCTGCCGATGGCCATGGCTGCCGCGCCTTTTCCGGCCCCTGTTTCGCCTAAAATTAATGTTGAAAAGTCTTCCATTCGATTCCATAAAAAGCGGTTGTATAAATCCAGGTCGTAGGTAAAAACCTTATTCCAAAGGCTTTCCCGCAGTTTTTTCATGCATTGACTTCTGCCTACCAGGCCCCGATGGATGAAGTAATACGCTCTTCTGAGCTGGTAAAACAGAGCGAAAAAATGAAGGGCTTCTTCGTGGGAAAACCCTCTATTTTTGAAGATCGCAAGAACATCACCGGCAAAGGATGCTTTTAAAGATTTCTCCCCCGCCTTGATCTGTTCCTGGATCAGGCCGTCGAATTGGCCTACGAACGTATAAAATATATCGAACAGACAGGCGGAAGTGAGGATTTGCCGGTCTTTCCCTGAAAATTGATTAATATCGCACATGCCCCTGGATTCCAATTCTTCGATCCTGCGTCTTACTTCACCCACGGCCTCCTTGACGATCTGGTTTAAAGGAACCTTCGGAAACATGCCCACGATCTTAAGATCAATTTCCATTCGTTCATCCGAGAAGGGATTAGCAAGCACGGCCTGACTGACAATGGAAAAAAATTCTTTCTCCTCCGCTTTTAATCGATACCTGGTCGCCATCGCTCATCTCCTGCAAAAATGCATGCATTATATAGAAAATTGATAGTAAATCATCAGTAGCATACAGATTCGATTTCGGCAATAAATAATTTTATTCATTTAAAAAACAATTCGTTAGATATTAATTACACAAGTTGGCACGTTTGTTGGTTTACATATAGTCAAAAATCAACACCAACCCAAAACAAAAAGGAGGAGCAAAAATGGAAACAATCATGACAATCGGATACATGATGTTTTACGCGGCGCTCTGGATCGTATAAGTCAATTGATTGAGACAATGGCGGGTAACAAGACACCTATCGCTGAAAGGAGAACACCCATGGAAATCTTACTTACTTGAAAATTCCTGATCTGTTTTCCACTGCCGGATCACCTCTTTCGCATACTCATACCCTGTACTGATAATCCTGTCGAAGGACTCGAATTCCAAAAATTTATAACACTCTACCGGCGGCCTTAAATAAAGATCCGCGTCAAATTTTGCCCTGTCGGTTTGATGCCGGCTCCCGACCACCGCTGAACGATAAATGATATCCAATATATTCGGGATTTGCGTTTTATCTTTTGCTGAAAAAAATCTGTTCCGAATGACAGTCCAGGGCGCGGGGAATTCATCCTGCGGGGTGCTTAGCTTTTTTGAGTTTGTGACATCAACAGCGATGACAATCCCCTTGAAAAGGTTTCGGGCGATACCGACCGGCAAATTATTCATAATCCCGCCGTCAACGACAATTTCATTATTTCTGACAACGGGAGGCACAAGCCCCGGGACGGATGTTGTGGCCCGGATGGCATTAAAGAGAGAACCGTCACGATGAATAATCGATTCCGCAGAGGTTAAATTGGTTGACACGCAGAAAAACGGGAGCCACAGGTCTTCAATCCGTGTTTCTCCGTAAATCGTTTTTGCCACCTGATCCAGTTTCCGCCCCCTGAGGAACGATATGAGAGGCAATGTTAAGTCTTTCATGGGTTTTGATTGCACCCAAAGCCATCGATTGTTCTTAACCAGATCAGAATATCCCATTCCCATGGCATATTGAGATGCAATCACCGCCCCCATGCTTGTGCCGCTGATGCTGTCAATGGGCACGCCGTTTTCTTCAAGGGCCCGGATGCAACCGATATGGGCCAGCCCGCATGCCGCGCCTCCGCTCAATACAACATTAAGGGCTTTACCCGTCAGGAAACGGGCAATGCGCTGAATATCCGAATCATTGTCCCATCGATAATGATAATGTTCCTGTGCCGGAAGCAGACCCAGCCAATGACCGGATCCGGATGGCCGAACTGTTTTTTCCGGGTGAATAAAAATGAGAACCCTGTTTGATAATTCAAAACCATCCGCTTTCAGCAGGCTGAGCATTTCCTTATCCACACCGGATTCCAGCCTATCCCCGGGGATCAAGACCAGTATCTTGTCGGCATTTCGAAGACATCGCTTCGTCCAGGCGGAAGCGGATATATCCGCTTCATAAACCATGATGTCATTTTTGGCTTCCTGTTCATCGAACCATGCGGACAACCTGACATGAATCGGATCTTCTTCCGGAATTTTTGCAATGCCGGAAATTCCGGTGACGCTGCTCATGCGAAGGCTGTTCAAATGAAAGGTTCGGAAATGAGCACCCAGCTCCCGCAGGAGACGTTGCGTAAAGTCTGCCAAGGGAAGGTCTTTGGCGGCGGCAACGATCGCCAGATTAATCTGCATGTCAGAAGTGCGGCGTATTTTTTCAGCCTTTAACATTCGTTGAGCAAGGGTTCGTCCAATGGACAGGATCGCTCGGGGATGCTCATCCGCCAACTTCTCAAACGCGGTCCCCGGAATTTTAGCAAGATCAGAGTCTCTTAATGCTGAGACTGTGGCGGATCGCACGCCCCCTGTCAGAAGCGCCATTTCTCCTAAAATTTCACCGCGACCGAGTTCATTCAGCTCTTTTTTTTGTTGATCTTTTCCCTCTTTAAACACGCGGAGCTTTCCACTGATGACAATATACAGGCAATCCCCCGGATCTCCCTGGCGGCAAAGGATTTCGCCGCGACTGAGATGGATCCATTCAATATTTTTCTTTATATAGTCAAGCTCGGATTGGTCAAGCGAGCCGAAAAGTCTGGGTAAAAGCGACCTCAACTGATCATTGTGCAATCGATTCCGGGCGATCTTTAAAATTCTTCCAAAAACATCCGGGGCGTCGGAAGCCAGGCCCTCAACGACTATTTTATTGATTTTAACCAGATGGGTTTCACATACCGCGTAAACACTTGCCGTACGTTTTCCACCGGAGATTGCCTGGATTTCGCCTACGGGCTCGCATGGGTCAATTTTTCCTATGACCGCCTCACGACCATTTTCATCGAATATTATCACTTCAAGTTGCCCATCGATAACCACATACATCGCATCAGCAGGATCGCCCTGGCGAAAAAGCGATTGCCCCTTATCAAGTTTAACGGATTCCAGCCGGCCTGAAATTTTTTCCCAGATCGAATCGTCGATTTCGCTAAACAGCTCGAATCTTCTGATTTCTGAGATGAGATCTTTAGAAGCCATTTCAAAACCTGTTTATCACAATCATAATACCGGTAAGATGAAAAAAAGCACTATATCCTTCGATAAGCTACTCCCCTCTGCCTTGATAGTGTAACATTTTTTCTGTAATTTCAAAAAAGCTTATGTCCTTTTATATTTATTGATCTTGTTGCGGACGTTCCCGGGAGGCTGATCTGGGGGGATCCTCCATATATCCCCCCAGATCAGCCTCCCGCCTCAACGCCAAGATTTAAAACTTTACATAAGCCGGACTTGAAAAGTGTGGGACAGGTCAGTACTCCAATAGTTTATCCAAACAAACAAAAGGAGGAACTGAAATGCCCCACACAGATGATTATACCCCAATTTGGAATGCAGTGGAACAGGTAATTGAGAACGGCCTTGAAGGACTCGAATCAGCGGTGACGATTTTGCTAAACGAAGCGATGCGGATTGAGCGAACCCGGGCATTAAAGGCCGAACCTTGGCACAGAATATCCAGGTGCTGACGCTTTCGGAGATGGGCCTCACATGGAATTACGGGCCGAATGCCTGAATAACCGCCAAGAACGCTAAAAAAATAAGCACCTTTACAGGACAAAAAATAAAATAAACCTATTTTTTGTTTTATTTTTGGTTAAAAAAAGGGTATGTTTTAGCCATGCTTCACCGAAAGCCCCTGGTGCGCCGGTTTGCCCGGAACAAGGGGCTTGTTCTGAATGAAATCAACCTGGAGCAGCATCTCTACCTGGACCATATCTTCAAGTCTCTGGACATGGATGTCATCCTGCGGGAGCTGGACGCCCCGGCTGGTGTACTGGTTGCGGGAGCAGAAATCCGCCAACGCGGAGGTGGATTTTGTGATTGCCAGCGGCAATCAGGTCATTCCGGTGGAAGTCAAGGCCGGCAAAAGCGGAGCGCTCAAATCCCTGCAACAGTTCGTCCTGCATAAAAAAGCGGGCCTGTGCGTGCGCTTCGACCTCAACCGACCTGCCATCCAGGACATTGTCCATGCCGTCCGGTCGGCCGAAGGCAGCTCCCGGGTGTCTTACCGGCTTCTGTCCCTTCCCCTGTATCTGGCACAGGAGTTGCCCCGGATTCTGGATGAAATCCGTCTGGGCGAAGGGAGATAAGGCGTCAAAAAATATTCACCTCAAAGATTGGCTGCATGAAATGCCAAAAAAGGGGTATCTGGTGTTATCGGAAAAAGGACCGACGTCCCATAGAAAAATTTGAACTTGGCAAAAAACACCGGGAAGAGTTCGAGAGGGAAGCGGCTTAAACTTTACCACCTGATATGACAAACTGCCGGAAGGTCCTTGACCGTTACATGATCTGACACCAGCTTTCCATTTAAAGGGACTGCCAAAGTGCGTAGTCCCTTTTTTCTTATTAAAACAATATTCCGCTATAGGAGGCAACCGTGACAGATAGACCCAAATATGAAAAAAGATTGTTTTTTATCGGCGCATTATGGAACTGGAGTGCATCTGTGCTATTGCTGTTTCTATATTTTGTAAATCAGGAACTCCTAAAATATTATCATGAAATTCCAGAAACTATGCTGTGGTATTACTTTTTTATTGGGACAGTTTTTGTTTTTGGTTTGGGATATTATTGGATCAGCAAGGATGTTCAAAGAAACCGCGATATAATTAAAATGGGTATCATCGGTAAGACTGCGGTGTTTCTGTTATTCCTTGTTTATTTGATGGAGGGTGAAGCAAAATTGCTTCTTTTTCTGGGAGGCTCTGTGGATCTTATTTTTGCAGTGCTTTTCGCTGAAGTTTTATTTCGAATGAGAGTGTCTTAATTTCTAAATCCTAATAAGCAATGCCGACGGCCCAAGCTACAACCTTGATGTCATCCGCGAAAAGTCTGGCGTCCCGTATATGGGGGGAGAGCGATCTTTCCAGCCCAGAGGAAAATATTACGCGTCATTGCTTCTACGCCATGTACCCGCCATCGCAGGTAATGCAGGCTCCGGTGGTAAACGACGCGGCGTCGGACACGAGATACAGGGCCGCTCCGGCCATTTCCTCCGGCACGGCATGGCGGCGCATGGGGATCTGGGATACCGCGAAATCGTAAATTTCCTTCTGTTGCATGAGAGCTGCTGAGAATTTGGTGTCCGTTAGTCCAGGCAGCAGGGCGTTGACACGGATTTTAAAGGGGGCCAATTCCTTGGCCCAGGCCTGGGTCATGGTGATGAGGGCACCCTTGGTGATGGAATAGATCCCCTGGAAGGGGGCCGGACGAAAGGCATTGACCGACGAGACATTGACCACTGCCCCTGCGCCCGCGGCCTTCATCAGGGGGACGGCTTTCTGGATCATGAAAAACGGTCCCTTGAGATTCACGTCACAGGTTTTGGCCCAGGCGGATTCGTCCACGCCCGCCATGTCTCCGAAATAGGGATTTGTGGCCGCGTTGTTTACCAGGATATCCAGGCGGTCGTAAATTTTCTGGATCTCATCGTAGAGGGCGGCAATCTCCGCCATGTCTCCCATGTTGCAGACCACGGTCCGGGCCTTGCCCCCGGTTTTTTTGATGGCGTCCGCGGTTTCGGTGAGGGCTTGGATTTTGCGGCTCACCACCACCACTTCGGCGCCGTATGCGGCGAAGGTTTCGGCGATGGACCGGCCGATGCCCCGGCTGGCCCCGGTGACCAGGGCGATTTTATCTTTCAAGCTGAATGATATCATTTTAAGTTCCTTGCTGAATAAGAGAATTGTCGGATTTTTCAGAATGGATTGATCTTTGAAAAAAGGTCTCGGGTGTCAGCGGGTGTCCAGGCGGTTAAGCTGGACCGAGGAAGCGTAACGAGTTGATTTTTTGGCGTCCCCAAGGGGATTCGAACCCCTGTCGCCGGCGTGAAAGGCCGGTGTCCTGGGCCGGGCTAGACGATGGGGACGCGGAAAAGGCTGATCTGGTGGGCCGTGCGCGACTCGAACGCACGACTCTCTGCTTAAAAGGCAGATCCTCTACCGACTGAGTTACCGGCCCCGCCATGAGCGCCACTGGCCTATAAAGTGTTTTTCAA
>CAYSMV010000004.1:0-13290 GCA_964432245.1 uncultured Desulfobacterales bacterium | reverse complement strand
TGTATACGAGATTGGAGACAAAAGAACGATGCCGGAAAATACCACACGGTTTCTTGAAAAATCACCGCTGATAACATCCGCGCCATGCCGGGTCGATATGGGCGGAACATTGGATATTAAGACCATTTATCTGACGATGGCGCACTTATCACCGGTCACTTTCAACCTGGCCATAGATTTGCGAACCGAAGTGTCGCTTTTACCTTATAAAACCGGACTTGTTAAAGTATCGTCGCGGGGATTTGACAGCGCCGAGTTCCCGGCGACTGAAGCCCCTTATAACCATCCGCTGGGGCTTATTTTCGCTATTGCCTCGTATTATAACGCTTCAGGTCTGCATATCGTCATCGATTCAGCTTCTCCACCGCGCAGCGCCCTGGGCGGGTCGTCTTCCGCGGCAGTCGCGCTGGTTTGCGCTCTGGCGTCATTACACACTGACGCGTCGGAATTGTCTCGAAAAAGGATCGCGCTGATCGCTCATGCCATAGAAGAAGGGGTTGCCCGGGTCCCCTGCGGATTACAGGATCAACTGGCGGCGGTCTACGGCGGGGCGAATGCCTGGTTCTGGAATTGTTCATATGGCCGTCCGGATTTTAAAAGAAAAAAGATTTTTGACGACGTCCAATGCCGGAATTTTAATGAGTGCTTTATCGTCGCCTATGGCGGAATTCCTCACGCATCCAGGGACATCAACAGCAGGTGGATGCATCACTTTATCCGGGCCGAAGACCGCACGCTGTGGAAACAGATTATTCATTATGCTGAATCTTTTATCGAAGCGCTGATTGCTGGCGATATGGGACAGGCGATTCAGTCGATGAACAGGGAACGTGAACTGAGAAAACAGATGACACCTGATGTGTTCGATGATATGGGAGAGAGTCTGGCTGCCTGCGCCGAAGAGGCCAACTGTGGCGTGAGGTTTACCGGTGCCGGCGGGGGCGGGTGCGTCTGGGCCCTGGGAGAGCCGGAAAATATCAGACACCTGAAGGATAAATGGGAATATCTATTGCGGGAAAGGGAAGACGCCTGTCTGCTTGAGACGCGGATCGACAATACGGGAATTATTGCTCCCGCGGGGTTGTCTTTGATAGATTAATGTTAATATGATTTTACCGGGGATGGGAATGAATTTTCAAAATATTGTTCTGACGCTGGAAAAATTCTGGATCAACAAGGGATGCGTACTTGTCCAGCCTTATGACATGGAGGTCGGTGCCGGCACTTTTCATCCTGAAACACTGCTGAGGGCAATTGGTCCGGAGCCCTGGAAAGTCGCTTATGTCCAGCCGTCAAGAAGACCGACAGATGGTCGTTATGGAGAAAATCCCAATCGACTGCAACATTATTATCAATTTCAGGTACTGTTAAAGCCCTCTCCGGCAAATGTCCAGAATTTGTACATTAAAAGTTTGACCGCACTGGGCATCAAGCCGGAAGAACACGACATCCGGTTTGTCGAGGACGACTGGGAGTCTCCGACGCTGGGCGCCTCCGGCCTGGGCTGGGAGGTCTGGCTGGATGGGATGGAGGTCACCCAGTTTACATATTTCCAGACCGCCGGGAGCATCGAGCTTTCGCCCATATCGGTGGAACTGACTTATGGTCTGGAACGCATTGCCATGTATATGCAACAGGTTGACAATGTTTATGATCTCCAGTGGAACGACGACGGCGTTACTTATGGCGATCTGCATCTCCGCCAGGAGATCGAACAGTCCCGGTATAATTTTGAATACGCGACGGTGGATACCCTGTTGAATCTTTTTGACCAGTACGAGAGGGAAGCCTACCTTGTTCTGGAGCATTATTTGGTGCTTCCGGCTTACGAATTCTGCCTGAAATGTTCACATACCTTTAACCTGCTGGATGCGCGCGGTGCCATAAGCGTTACGGAACGAACCGGTTATATCAAACGCATCAGGGATATCGCCAGAAAATGCGCCTGGCAATATTTAAAGCAGCGAGAAGACCTTGGATTTCCACTTCTTGATAGAAAAGGCCACACTAAAAAATGAAGTCCGAAACATTATTGTTCGAGATCGGAACCGAAGAGCTGCCGGCTGGCTATATCGTACCCGCGCTTAATCTGCTTGTCTCATTAATCAGTGAAAAACTGGCGATGACGCGGATCCAACACGGTCGGACAAGTTATTTCGGAACGCCCAGAAGACTGGCCGTTATGATCCGCGACGTCTCTTCCCGGCAGTCTGATGCTTCTGAAAACTTGACAGGCCCGCCGGTTAAGGTGGGCAAGGACGCCTCCGGCAATTTTACGGTACCAGCTCAAAAGTTCGCCGAAAAAGCGGGCGTTCCCGTGACATCCTTGAAAACCGTCAATACCGATAAGGGAGAATATCTCCTTGCCTGTCGGGTTGAAAAAGGCCGGAATACCACTACGGTTTTAAAAGAACTGCTGCCTCAGATTATCTCCCTGATGACCTTTCCCAAAAGCATGAGATGGGGGGAGCAGAAAGAGTCTTTTGCCAGGCCGGTTCGTTATATCCTGGCGCTGTTCGGGAACAGTACGATCCATTTTTCCTGGGGCGGCTTAAACAGCAGCCGATACACGTTCGGTCATTCTTTGATGAACCCAAAACGGATTGAAATAACTCATCCGGATGCCTATCCGGACAAGCTGCGGACGGCTTTTGTTGTTGTCGATATGGAAGCCCGCAGGGATATTGTAGTCAATGAGATCAATCGCATATCATCAGCCCTGGGCGGACGAGCGCTTTCAGACCCCGACCTGACCGACATGGTAACCAATATGGTCGAGTTTCCGGTTGCCGCCTCAGGCCGCTTCGATAAAAAATATCTGGCACTTCCTCCGGAAGTACTTATAACCGCTATGCGGTTACACCAGAAATATTTTGCCGTGGTGGATAACCAGAACCGCTTATTGCCTTTTTTTATCGTTATCAACAATAATCAGGCGCCCGACATGTCACGGGTGACAAAAGGGCATGAACGGGTTTTGCGGGCGCGTCTGGAAGACGCCATGTTTTTTTATGAGCAGGACATCAGGACACCTCTGGATAATCGAATCAGCATCCTGAAAAGAGTGCTTTTCCAGGCCAGACTGGGCTCTCTCTTTGATAAAACGGAAAGATTAAAAAGGCTGGCATCAAGCTTGACGGATATGATCGCGGTCGATGATAACGGCTTGCGGGAGGATCTTTCGCGAGCCGCGCATCTCTGCAAGGCGGATCTGGTCACACGGATGGTAATAGAGTTTCCTAAACTGCAAGGCGTTATGGGAAGGATATACGCTCTGGCCGGTGGTGAAAACAAGTCGGTATCCCAAGCCATTGAAGAACACTATCAGCCGGCGTTTTCGGGCGCGACGCTCCCGGAGTCCTTATGCGGCGCCTTACTGGCAATTATCGACAAAATTGATACCATTTGCGGCTGTTTCGCTGTCGGGCTTGTGCCCAGCGGCGCCTCCGATCCTTACGCACTGCGACGACAGGGTATCGGCATCATCCAGATTCTTCTTGCCAGAAACCTGTCCTTCTCTCTGCAACACCTTGTCACAGCAGCGATGCAGCCTTTTTCCGATCTGGACGGAGTTCAACCCGAAGAATCCATGGTTGCCGTCATCGATTTTTTTCGTGGCCGAATGTCGCAGCTTCTTATTGATGAGGGTCTTCCCCGAGATGTCGTTAATGCCGTTCTGAACGCCTCGGCTGATAATATTCCGGATGTGTGGCGCCGTGCACGGGCGCTGGCTGACATGAAAACCAAACCTGATTTTGAGCCGCTGGCGATCGCTTTTAAACGGGTTGCCAATATTATTAAAAAAACGGACGTTGATAATATCGGACCGGCTGTTGAAGGGCTTTTCCGGCATCCCAGCGAAGCCCGGCTGTACAAGGCCTGTCTGGATACGGCGGGGAAGGTGAGGGACTCGCTGAAACAGGGGCGGTATGAGCAGGCTCTGGTGGAAATCGCCGCCATAAGACAGGCGGTAGATAGTTTTTTTGATGATGTTCTGGTAATGGCCGAAGAACCGGATTTGCGGGCCAACCGGCTGGCTCTGCTGTTGCAGACCGCGCTTTTGTTTTCAGATTTTGCTGATTTCTCGGTTATTGCTACGGACCATTAAAGAAATGGTTTTTTTATCGTATAAGCAATTTCTTTATTAAACCAATTTTTAAAAGGAGGAAAAATGCCTTTCGATCCTGAAAAAGACAAAGTTTTGGAAAAATGGCAATGCGAGGAAACAGGCCTGGTTGTTTCCATCAATCAGTACGCTAACGGCCAACCCAAGGTCCAGATAGGGCCGAGGATGCTGAAAAAAAAAGACGGGGCCGAACGTGCTCCCGCAAAAGCAGGGCGGTTGACAATCGAAGATGTCCTGTGGCTCCATGATATTATCGATGACGTTAAAGACAAACTGTCCAGATTGGTTGAACCCGAATAAAAGGTTTTACTATGAACGACGGTTTAAAGGAACTCGCTGATATTAGAAACCGTATTATGTTCCTCCGCGAAGCACTCCATTATCACAATTTCCGGTACTATATCAAAGACGATCCGGAAATTTCCGATGCCGCCTATGACAGAATGTTTAAGGAGTTGCAGGCCCTGGAAACCGCTTACCCGGAGTTCGCTTCAGCTGATTCCCCGACCAGCCGGGTTGGCGCGCCTCCTGTCAGCGAGCTGTCGACAGTCCGCCGTTCCATTCCCATGCTCAGCATCAATAATGCTTTTACCGATACTGATATCTTTGAATTCGATAAGCGCGTCAGACGGCATCTTCAGTCTGACAAGCCGATACGATATACGGTAGAGCTGAAACTTGATGGCATCGCGGTGGAACTGGCATATCGGAACGGAACATTGACACTGGGTACGACCCGGGGAGACGGTATTACCGGAGAAAACATTACGCCGAATTTGAAGACTATCGGGACCATACCAATGATGTTGCGGCAAAGCGAAGATTTACCATTGCCGCGTTTAATTGAAGTCAGGGGCGAGGTGATTATGACCAAGGATGGCTTAGCCCGGCTGAATGCCGAACGGCTAAAAAAAGGCGAGCCACAATTTGCGAATACGCGTAATGCCGCGGCAGGCTCTCTCCGGCAACTGGACTCCAGAATAACCGCCGCACGCCCCCTGATGATGTTTGCTTATGGCATCGGTAATTTCTCTGATATTGATCAGTATTCAAGCCATTATGATATTTTGAAAATGCTGGCGAAGTTTGGCTTTAAAATCAACGAGAACACTCAGCCCGGAGTTGACATCCATACCGTCATCGATATTTTCAGAAACATGGGAAAAACAAGGGAATCTCTACCTTATGATATTGACGGGCTGGTAATCAAGGTTGACAGTCTGGAAATGCAGCAACGACTCGGTGCGACCTCACGCAGTCCCAGGTGGGCAATCGCTTACAAATTCCCGGCGGTTCAGGAAACGACAATAGTTGAATCAATAGAACTTCAGGTCGGTCGAACCGGGGCCATTACTCCCGTAGCTCATTTAAGACCGGTCAGGGTAGGGGGAGTTTTGATATCCAGGGCAACGCTTCATAATGAAGATGAGATTAAAAGAAAGAATATCAGAATAGGAGATACGGTGCTGGTGCAGCGCGCCGGGGATGTAATTCCGGAAATCGTTAAAGTTATTACCTCCAGTCGTAATGGTCAGGAGCAGATATTCAGGATGAGCGGTACCTGTCCGGTCTGCGGCACCCGGTTGGTCCGGATCGAAGGCGAAGTTGTTACCCGTTGTATTAACGCGCTTTGCCCGGCCCAGATAAAAGAACGGATTAAGCATTTTGCCTCTAAAGGCGCTTTTGATATCGCCGGTCTCGGAGATAAACTGGTGGAGCAGCTGGTAGATAGAAACATAGTGGCCTCTCCAGCTGATCTGTTTCATCTTGATCAAGACGTTTTGTCTAATCTGGAAAGGATGGGTGAAAAATCAGCGGAAAAAATTCTTAAGGCCATAGAAAAAAGCAAGGACATAGAGCTCAATGCTTTTCTTTATGCTTTAGGAATTCGACATGTAGGCGAACATGTGGCCAAAGTCTTGGCGGATAAATTTAATGACCTCTACCAACTAATGAATGCTGGTTCAAATGAATTGAACGGTGCGTTAAAAAAGGGGGAAAAAACAAAGAAAGAAAAGCTTGTCGTATCAGATAGCGTCCAGCAATTCTTTAAAAACGAACAAAACCGACTACTCATTCAACGACTCATTGACAGCGGTATCATCATCCGTTACAGCCGGGTTACTGCGGCAGCGGAGAACAAGAAAGTCAGTGGCAAAATTTTTGTATTTACCGGCAGCCTGGAGAGTATGACACGAGACCAAGCCCGTTCTCTGGTGGAAAATGCCGGCGGCCGGGTTTCCGGATCCGTCAGTTCAAAAACAGATTACGTTGTAGCCGGAACAGATCCGGGTTCCAAGCTCGATAAGGCGAAAAAATTGGACATTAAAATTCTGGATGAAGAATTTTTTAAAAGATTAATATCACAGAAACCAACCTAACGCTTTAAATTCTACTTTTGTTCGGGAGGAGTGTGCAATGGCTGAAAAAATTCGTGTTCACGCGATCATCTCCGGCCGTGTCCAGGGAGTTTGTTTCAGAATGGAAACAAAAAAAAAGGCGAATGCCTGTCAGGTGTGCGGTTGGGTCAAAAACTTACCGGACGGAACAGTAGAAGCCGTTTTCGAAGGAGAAAGACCATCCGTTGAAGAAGTGGTCGTCTGGTGCCATCAGGGACCACCAGCAGCGAAGGTTAAGGAAGTAATGGTTTCAGAGCAACCTTTTATCGGTGATTGGGAAGGCTTCTATATAACTTATTAAACCTTATATCGCCCCCCCAAAAAAAAACGACGATTTATTGAGCCGATATCGCAACAATAAACCGTCGCTTTAAAAAACTGCTGCAACAACAAACTGTGGGTTTTTAGACTGCGCCTTGTAATTTTTTACCCGGCTTGAATTTGACGACGCTGCGAGCTTTGATTTTAATCGGAGCGCCTGTCTGAGGATTGCGGCCTTTACGGGCTTTACGGTGGGCTTTGGAAAAAGTGCCGAAACCGACCAGGGTCACTTTACCGTCTTTCTTTTTAAGCGCCTTGGCCACACCGTCCATAAAGGAGTTCAACGCCGCGCCAGCAGCTACTTTTGAAATGCCGGCATCCTTTGCCATCATGTCGATCAATTCTGACTTTGTCATTGTGTTCCCCCAATTTTTTGTGTTAACAGCTCTTATCAACACCTCTTAAATTGCACCTTGACATGGCTTCAACCTCAATGTCAATAGATTTTTCAATATCCCGCGTTTTTTTTCAAAAACAATCTCACGTATATCTTGTTGTTACGTTAAATTCGCAGTGGCGACTTTTTAAAAACAGTTCGCCGGAAGGATTTTGCTTTTTTTTTATGAATCGAGGATTATCGCGGGTTCCCGAGAAAAACAGGCATTATGTTGAACTGGGGAAAGGATAATGCTACAAGCCCGAATGGATAGTGGTGTAAATGACAGGTCAAAAAAGAGCGGCGACAAATTTCTCCGGCTCAAATGGTTGAAGGTCACCGGCCTGCTCACCGATGCCGATAAAGCGCAGGGGAACGTGAAATGTGTGGCACAGGTTTACTACGATCCCCCCCTTGGCCGTCCCATCCAGTTTTGTTAAAGCGATTCCCGTCACACCGGTTGCCTGAATGAACATTTCCGCCTGTGATAAAGCATTCTGTCCGGTAGTAGCGTCAAGCACCAGCAGCACCTCATGGGGGGCGCCTGATATTTTCCTTGCTATTGTTCGTTTGATTTTCTTGAGCTCTTCCATCAGGTTTGTCTGTGTATGCAACCGGCCAGCCGTATCGATCAATACGATATCAACACCCCGCGCCTGTGCGGCTTCCAGCCCGTCAAAAACGACAGCGGCCGGGTCGGAGTTTTCCCGGTGTTTAACCAGATCGGCTCCCGTTCGCTGTGACCATATTTCCAGTTGTTCTATGGCCGCGGCCCGGAATGTGTCGGCCGCTATCAGCATAACTTTTTTCCCGGCATGGACATATTCAGCAGCAAGCTTTCCAATCGTCGTGGTCTTGCCGACGCCGTTAACGCCCACGACCAGTATAATCTGAGGGCCGGCGCTCCGGTCTGCAGTCTTAAATTGGCGGCCATTGTCTTGCAGGTATGACAACAGAATATTCTTGAGTTTGTTTTTCAAATCTTCAGAATCGGAAATTTTTGAGCCGGAAAGTTTTTTGATTATCTCCATAGAAGTCTTTACACCAATGTCCGCGGTAATCAACCTCTCTTCAAGGTCATCGAGCATTTCCGGAGAGATCTGTTTTTCCGGACTGAACAGTTGATCAATATCCGTCGTGAACAATCGACGCGTCTTGACAAGTCCATCTCTCAGGCGTTGGTAAAAAACAGAAGAAGAGGTGGCCCGTCCATCCTGTTCTTCTTCAGATGAGCAGGCGACATTTAGTACTTGTTGATCCCCTTCGTGCTTTTCTTTTTTTCGATCCGGCTTTTTGGGGGGGATATCGGCCTTTCCGGTTGCAGCTTCCTGGACCCGCCGCGAGTGCTTTCTGGAAAACTTAAAAATCATTCATCTGATCTCAATTCATCATTTCCAATCTTGGTTTCTGGCCGTTTCCACCGGCAAGGTCAACCGCTACAATTTTGGAAACACCTTTTTTCTCCATGGTGACACCAAGCAACTGGTCAGCGAATTCCATGGTTTTCTTGTTGTGAGTAATCATGATAATCTGAGATTTCTCTCCGATGATTTTCAGCAATTCGTTAAAACGATAAATATTTGCTTCGTCAAGAGGTGCATCGATTTCATCCATCAGGCAAAAGGATGTCGGCTTTAAAAGGAAAATAGAAAAAACAAACGCGATGGCTGATAATGCTTTTTCGCCGCCGGAAAGAAGAGAAAGCCGGGTTAATTTTTTTCCCGGAAGATGGATCATCAGCTCCACGCCGCTTTCCAGCGGCCTATCCGGCTCGGACAGGACCAGTTCGGCGGTTCCTCCTTCAAAAAGGCGGGGAAAAACCTCGTTCATTTTCTGGTTGATAGAATGAAAGGTTTCGAGAAAAAGTTTTTGAGAAACACGATTGATTTTTTTTATGACCTGATGCAAGTCTTCGATCGCCGCGACCAGATCATCATGCTGGCTGATAAGAAATTCGAGACGGGTTTTGTGCTCTTCATATTCGCTGATGGCTCCGAGGTTGACATCTCCAATACGGGCTGTCTTTTCTCTGAGGGAGGCCAATTCGTCTTCCATTTCGGAAACCGATTTTTCCGTATCTGATAATTGTTTTTCATACTCCTGTTTGATGGTCTTAAACGAAGTGTGGTAAAGATCTTCGAGTTTATATACAATGCTTTCCTTTTTAATAGCGCGGTCTGACTGCTCCCTTTCCAGAAATTGTATTTTCCCGGTGTTTTTCTCCCTCTGACTGCGTATATCGGAAAATTTGCGATCGCTTTCCGCAATTCGCTCGGAAATATCGACGGACACGCTTTCGTTTTCGGACAGCTTTTCTTCCAGATTTTTCAGATTGCTGTAATATGAAAAAAGATCAGTTTCGTATCGGGTTATGGCTTTTTTGGCGCCCTCGATTTTTTCGTGTTTGGCGGCTATCTCAGAAACAATCTGCTCCCGTCGCTGAGCGCTGTCTGTCTGAAAGGACCTGAGACGCTCCATCGTTTTCCGGTTGCTTTCCAGTTCGGCTTCGGAAGCGGATAACTTCAACCTTAACTCCATGGTAATCTGATTAAACTTTTCATATTCCGCCGAAACATGGATTAATGAATCGTTGGACTGCTTTATCAGGGCTTCGGTTTCATGCATACGTTGCCGAATCGCCGTGAGGGACTGGTTGAATTTATTTATTTCATCATCCAAGTCGCTCTCTTCGCCGTCTAATTGTTGCTCTTCAAGCTCCAATATTTCCAGGCGTTGATCGGCGGTGTCCAACTCCGTCGATATTCTGTATATATCTTTTTCCAGTTCGACCTGTCTGGAGGCTGCCTGGTTTCTGTCATTTTTTATTTTCTGTAAATCTTCTTCGATCTCCCTGACATCGGTTTCAATCACGGATTGTGCCTGTCTGGACTGCTCCAGGGCTACGGCCAAGTCATTTATTCTTTTTTCAAGATCTTTTAATTCCTGCTTTTTGGCCAAGATCCCATCAAGCCGGTCCTTACTGCCGCCGACAAGAATTCCGAAAGCGGAAATCAGATCGCCGTCCCTGGTTACCACCGTTTTTTTCACGGCCCCGTTTGGTTGATGCCAGATCCTCAACGCCTCACTGATATCTGAAACCAGAATCACCCGACCGATCAGAGAGGAGATAATATGTCGGTACTCCGGATTGACGGAGATGTGATTGATAAGAAAATCCGTTGATTCAGAAGATGTCTGGGCCGGAAGAGGAGCCTGCCCCATATCGCTGAATTCAGAAACCGGTATAAAACCACTGCGTCCGGAATGGCATGACCGCAGTTCCTCAATCAACCGCTCACCGGATTGATGATTGTCAATAAGAATGTATTGCAGAGATTCTCCCAGAGCGGCTTCCGTAGCCGTTTCAAATCCCGGTTCCGGTTTGACGATATCCGCGACCACCCCCAGAATGCCGGCATTTGACAATTCACTATCAGAAGCCGCCTGTTTTAGAAGACTTTTTACGCCGTCTCTATACCATTCAAAATTTTCGTCAAGTTTTTTTATTTCCGTGTATTTTGATTTGATCCGGTTGCGTTCCATATCAGTGGACTGAACTATCCTCACCTGATCGGACAGGGCTTTATGCTTTTCCTCAAGCTTGTTCCCGGTCGCTGAAATTTCCTGGTCCAGCTTTCCGATCTGTTGAGCCAAAGATTCAATATCAACTTTAAGTTTTTCCCGATCGTTTTTCAGCCGGGTCGCGTTCCTGGCGGCTGTAATTCTGTCTTTTTTGATTTCCTCTTTTCGTTTTAATAACGATTCTTTGTTCTCAGAAGCTGTTTGACAGATATTATGATATTTGGCCTCATCGGCCGTCAGCCTCATCAGATCGGTCTTCCGGTTGTCCAGCTGCTGCTTCAGAGACTCCAGTTCCTGCAGCAGTTTTTGAGAATTTTTCTGTCTCTCGGAAAGGGCGGCCTTTATCTGAAGGTTTGTCTCCCTGAGGCGAGTATCGACGGTTTCCGCGTCCTCTATTTCGGAAACCATTCTGGCGTTTTTCTCGCTTAAAATTTTTTCTTCCTCTTTAAGCCTGTCCGCGTCCGACTCAATGCGTTCCTTATCCCGCCTCAAATAGTCAAGATCTTTTTCAAATTTATCAATAGCGCGCTGCGATTCAAATTTTTTATCTTTAAGAGTGGTGATTTCTCGATCTTGTATGTCTTTTTCATGTTTTATGGCTTCAATCGCGGCATCAAGCTTTCCGATTTCAGCGGCATGCATGTTATCAATATCTTTTAAAGACTGGAGCAACGCTTCTGTTTCAATAATTTTCCGGTCGTATTCATTGTAAGCGTTCAAGGAGATCAGGATGTCAATATCTTTTATGGCTGCGCGATAATCCTTGTATCTTTGCGCTGTTTTGGCCTGACGTTTTAAACTGTTCATTCTCTGCTGCACTTCCGCCATAATATCCTTGATGCGTAGTAAATCCTGATCAGTGGCCCTGATTTTTCGTAAAGTCTCTTCTTTTCTGGTTTTATAGCGGGTAACACCGGCAGCTTCTTCAATAAACGTTCGCCTTTCTTCAGGTGTCCCCTCGGTAATAGCGCCGATATTTCCCTGCTGAATAATTGAATATGATCGGGCACCCATACCGCTTCCCATGAAAATATTATAAATATCCTTTAAACGGCAGGGTTGCTTGTTTATAAAGTAAGCTCTTTCGCCGGACCGGAACATGCGACGCGTAATCATAATTTCCGATAAGTGCTTTAATTCTTCAGGTGCTGACCCGTTGTCGTTAACAAGGGTTAAAGAGACCTCAGCCATATTCACCTGGGTTTTGTCATCACTACCGGAAAAAATTACATCTTCCATAGATTTTCCACGCAGCTGTAACGCACTCTGTTCGCCCATGACCCATTTCAGGGCGTCGATGATGTTGCTCTTGCCACAACCGTTGGGGCCGACAATTGAAAAGATTCCGGGAGGGAATTTGATAACCGAACTCTCCGGAAAAGATTTAAAGCCGGTAAGTTCAAGCTGTTTCAGTCTCATTGACGACTCCTCCTGCCGCATGAAACCGAGCGGGCAAATGAGTTGAATTATTAATCACAACGATGCAAGCGTTTTTGTTGAATATTTATAGAAATATCTACCAGACTGTTTCTTGCTTGTAAAGGAAAAAACACAATAAGGAGTAGAAAATTATCTATTCTTCTACAATATATGGTGGAAGTTGGTTTTATTCAATAACACTGATTATTGAAAACCAGGTCCTGATTGACCAATTAGGCTGAAATATTTTTTTGGATAATACCTGAAAATGCTTTTTATTACAGTCTTCTATCATATAGAACATAAATTTCTGGATTAGATATCGATGTCTTCGTAAAAAGGCCAAAGCTCTTCGATGCGTCTCATCCCTCGTTGTTTGTGATGCTTTGATCTTGAACTTTTTGCTTTATATTCAGGGGGGTACCTTTAAAAAACAATTGACTTCTTTAATTCAGGTTAATCTGTTCTCAGAGAGGGGCCCAAAAGTCAAAAGAAGGATGAAATATTGCATGAGTCCGAAAAATAGCGCCTGCCGGTGCATTACACAAAAATAATGTCTGATAAGATATATTATGTAAACTTTACGATAAGGGAGAATTATTCATAACACATAAATCAGAAAAACTCGAAAAACAACATTGATCCTGGCTCCCCCCTGCCGGACTGATTAACCCTGTTTTTTTAAGAAATCCCTTACGGCCGGAGTGACATAAACATCTTCAAGATTCATTTCTTTTAAACACTCCGTTAAGGTCTCTATTTTTTCACGAACAGACAAACGTTTATCCATGATGAAAAACTGCTCTTCCCGGATTTTGCATAACCCGCTGGAAACGTGAATACCGGCATTCCGGAAGTTATGTTCTTTAACCGTGATACCGATTTTTTCGGCGGTTTCTTTCAGGTTATGGTAAAGTTGATCGGGTTTCATAATTCCGCCCATTTGATCGCCAAAACTTATTTACATAGTGTTAGCAACAAATAAACTTGTCCGGTTTTAAAGCACGTAATCTGTCCGCTTTGGGCTGTGGGCGTATGTTCCTGCTGAAGCGTAGCGAAAGCAGGAA
>CAYSMV010000003.1:0-2756 GCA_964432245.1 uncultured Desulfobacterales bacterium | reverse complement strand
TAGTAAAAAACAGGACGGTAGATTTTGATGATCGGCTGGAAGCGCGTAAAGCATTGCAGCTGCTTGAAAACAGTCGTCAGCCGGACATGTGCGCGACATGAACGGTGTAGCGGGTGAATGTGAATGGCGGAAAATATGGTGTGGACCGGCCCGGATTTACTGGCGGCCGTCGAAGGAGAACGGACCTGTGGCGCCGGTGATTATTTTTTCAGCGGCGTGTCGATTGATTCGCGCGTTATCGAACCGTCGCAGTTGTTTGTAGCGATAAAAGGCAAAAATCATGACGGCCATGATTATATCGACGATGTCCTGGAAAGGGGTGGCTCCGGATTTATCGTTGACAGGTCATGTTCGAGGACGGTTGTTGAGCGGATCAGATCGTCGGGCGGCCTTTGCCTGTCGGTTAATGATACGGTTCAGGCGTTGGGCGCGCTGGCGCGTTACCGGCGCCGCCGAACGGGGGTTACGATAGTGGCGATCACCGGGACAAACGGTAAGACGACCACCAAGGAAATGACCGCGCGGGTGCTGGAAGAGCGCTATCATGTGCTGGCGACGGCGGGCAATTACAACAATGAGATCGGCCTGCCGCTTACCCTGTTGCGTCTGGACGGGTCGCATCAGGTGGGTGTTCTGGAACTGGGAATGAACGCGCCCGGCGAGATCGGGCGGTTAACCCGGATATGTGAGCCGGATATCGGCGTGGTGCTGAATGTCGGGGAAGGGCATCTGGCCAGCCTGGGAAATATTGAGGGCGTGGCCCGGGCCAAGAGAGAACTGATTGAGATGATGCCAAAAGAGGGGACGGCGGTGCTCAACGCGGATGACCCCCGGGTTTTTAAAATGGCGGAAAAAGCCGGCGGCCGGGTGATGACCTTCGGCCAGAGCGAACGGTGCGACGTCAGGGCATTGAATGTTCAACAAACAGGCGCCGGGAGCGTTTTTGATACCCTGCTTCCCGGTCAGGAAAGACCGGTTTCCGTGCGGATCAACGGCTGCGGCCATCATCTGGTATCCAACGCGCTGGCCGCGTCCGCCGTGGGAAGACTGATGAATGTGGATGTCCGGAATATTCGCAGGGGACTGGAGCGGTTCGTGCCTGTCCCCGGGCGCATGACCGTTATTCAGACAAGGGCCGGTTTTCATGTGGTGGATGATACCTATAACGCCAATCCGGCTTCCATGCGGGCGGCCATCGCCGGTCTGGGACAATTGAGAGGCCGGAACCGTGGTGTTTTCGTTTTTGGAGATATGTATGAACTGGGGGATCAGGCCGAATCCATGCATAAGGCGGTCGGGCGATTGGCGGCCGAAAGTGGTGCGGCCCTGCTCTTCGCCGCTGGTGATTTTTCGAAAACCGTGGCGGAAGGGGCAGTTTTCGCGGGTATGACAAAAGGGAAGATTGTTACCGGGACAAAGCAAGAACTCATAACGGCGCTGTCGGCTTCCGTGAGATCCGGAGACTGGATACTGGTCAAAGGGTCAAGGGCAATGGCCATGGAGACGGTGGTTGACGCTGTTGTCAAAGCGGGCGGCGGGGCGTTGGAAAGGCCGGAAAGATAGAAGATGCTTTATAACTTACTCTATCCACTGCATGATTATATATCGTTTTTCAATATATTTCAATATATTACTTTCAGAACGATATACGCCGCGGTGACCGGTTTCCTGATCGCCTGGTTTCTGGGGCCGGTTGCCATCCGCTTGCTGACCGGTTTGCAGGTGGGGCAGTATATCCGGGAATGCGGGCCCCGGACGCATCTTCGGAAAGCCGGAACGCCCACCATGGGCGGCGTTCTCATCATTCTGGCCGGTCTGGGATCAAGCTTTCTCTGGGCCGATCTCACCAATAGTTATGTCCGGGTCGTAATTTTATCCACGCTGGGCTTCGGGGTGGTGGGATTTATCGATGACTACCGGAAGACGATAAAAAAAAGGAGCAAGGGCCTGTCGGCCTGGGCAAAATTTTCGTTTCAGTGCGTTATCGCCGCGCTGGTCTGCCTGGTGATTCTTAAGATTTCGGATTTTAACACGGAACTTATGGTACCGTTTCTGAAACTGGTCACACCGGACCTGGGGGCCGCTTATTTACTGTTCGGTATGTTTATTATTGTCGGATCGTCGAATGCCGTTAACCTTACGGACGGGCTTGACGGCCTGGCGACCGGGCCGCTGATTATATCGTTCATGGGATATATGGGCTTTGCCTATGTGGGGGGGAACCTGATCATCGCTCAATATCTGCAGGTCGCCTATGTGCCGGGAAGCGGCGAGGTGGCCGTCTGTTGCGGCGCCATAGCCGGCGCCCTGACCGGGTTTTTGTGGTTTAACGCCTATCCGGCGGAAATTTTTATGGGTGATGTCGGTTCATTGCCGCTGGGCGGCGCTCTGGGAACGATAGCGGTCATTACCAAGCAGGAGATTCTACTGGCTCTGGTCGGCGGTATATTTGTGCTGGAGGCTTTATCGGTCATTTTTCAGGTCGGATTTTTCAAGGCGACCGGGGGAAAAAGAATTTTTCGCATGGCGCCGCTGCATCATCATTTTGAATTAAAAGGACTGGCGGAGCCGAAAATTATCGTCAGGTTCTGGATTATTGCCATCGGATTGGCGCTGGTCGCCTTGAGTACATTGAAAATCAGGTAAGCGGAACAGCGGATGGAGATAAGGGATAAACGGTTTCTGGTGGTCGGACTCGGCGTGGCGGGGGGGGGGGGCGCCCCGTTTTTTTAAAGGGGGGGGGGGGAGCGGACCCG
>CAYSMV010000002.1:0-6717 GCA_964432245.1 uncultured Desulfobacterales bacterium | reverse complement strand
TGGTCAACCTGATCGCGGAAAAGGAGGTCGTGCCGGAGCTGCTGCAGGCCATGGCTACGGGGGAGGCGATCGCCTCCCAGGTTGATGCGATCCTGAAGGATGGTGATAAATTCCACCGGATGAGGACCGACCTGCTGGCAGTGCGGGAAAAACTGGGCGGCAGCGGCGCTTCCGACAGAGCCGCCGGGATTGCCCTGGAGATGTTATCGGATTAAAGAGGACAAAAATTCCGTGGCGTTATTTACCATAAAGAGTCGCTATCGCAACCTGCTGGGATATATTAAAGCCAATCGTTTCAGGTTGTACGTGGCCGTTTTTTTCATGATATCTACTTCCGCGACCAGCGGCGCTCTGGCTTATCTGATAAAACCGGCCATTGACAAGATTTTTATTACCAAGGACTTGACGATGTTGCGCCTGATTCCCCTGGCGATAATCGGTGTCGCGTTGCTTCGGGGTATCGGCATGTATGGTGAGGATTATTTTATCAGCCGCGTGGCGAATGGCATTATCAAGGAATTCCGCGACCGGCTTTATGCCAAGATTACAACGCTGTCGCTGGCCTTTTTCCAGAAAAAAAAGACCGGCGTGCTGATGTCCCGCATTACCAGTGATGTTCATAAAATACAGGCGGTGGTATCCAGTTCTATCGTTTCTCTGATCAGGGATGTGTGCACCGTCCTTTGTCTCCTGGCGGTTACGTTTTACCAAATATGGGAGTTGGCGCTGGTGTCGTTCGTTATACTGCCGCTGGCGTTTTATCCGGTAGTCGCCATAGGCAGAAAAATGCGTCGGATATCCAGACGTTCCCAGGAGCGTGTTGGAGATCTGAATGCCTTTCTCCATGAAACATTCCTCGGTAACAAAGTCGTTAAGGCCTTTGGCCGGGAAGATTATGAGATAACCAGATTTTACAAGAAGTCATCGAAGCTGTTTTCCATTGAAATGAAGAGCGTTATGGTTAAAGCGCTTTCCTCGCCGGTCATGGAAATTCTGTCGGGTCTTGGTGTCGCTTTTGTTATCTGGTACGGGGGGTCCCGGGTTATTGCCGGCACCTATACACCTGGAACATTTATCTCTTTTCTGGCCGCGGTTATGATGATGTATTCGCCCGTCAAGCGTCTCTCCAAGCTTAATGCTACGATTCAGCATGGAATGGCGGCCGTTGACCGCGTTTATGAAATTCTGGAGATGGAGCCGGATATCGTGGAGGTGCCCGATGCCGTTGAAATCGAGAGAAAAAGTCATCGGGTGGAGTTTAAAAACGTCAGCTTTTCTTATGGCGGGCAGGAGCCGGTATTGAAGGACATCAATCTGGATGTCGCTCCCGGAGAAGTTCTTGCCATTGTGGGCGTCAGCGGCGGCGGCAAAACTTCTCTGGTAAACCTGATACCAAGATTTTATGATGTATCGTCCGGGTCGATCATGATAGACGGTCTGGATATCAGAAGGGCGACCATTTCGTCTTTGCGGAAACAGATAGCGATTGTAACCCAGGAGCCGATTCTGTTTAACGACAGCGTTCGCGACAATATCGCTTACGGCAACCCGGACGCTTCGGAGGAAGATATTATTCTCGCTGCCAAGGCTTCCTACGCCTATGATTTTATTCTCGATTTTCCGAAACAGTTTGATACCGTTATCGGGGAACTGGGCTCACGCCTGTCCGGGGGGCAGAAACAGCGGCTTTGTATCGCCCGGGCGCTGATAAAAGATGCGCCCATTCTGATTCTTGACGAGGCCACTTCGTCCCTGGATACCGAAGCGGAAGCCATTGTGCAGAAAGCCCTGGCTAACCTCATGAAAGGCCGGACCACTTTTATTATCGCGCACAGACTCTCCACCGTCGGCCACGCGGACAGGGTGATTGTGATTTCGAACGGGAAAATATCGGAGCAGGGAAAGCACGAGGAGCTGCTTGCGCTTGGTGGCGAGTATTACCGCTTATGCCAGATGCAGTTTAAAAACGGCACATGATTTTTTCGTTTTTCAAATAATCACCAGCCGTTTCACGGTCGCCACGATCTTTTCCGGATCGTCTATCACTTGAAGAATATCGATGTCGGCAGGGGATATCCGCTGTTGATCAAGCAGTTGTTTTTTTATCCAGTCGATCAGTCCCGACCAGTAATCTGTCCCCACCAGAATCACCGGCAGGGGTTTGATGCGTCGTGTCTGAATCAGCGTCACTGCCTCGAATAATTCATCCAGCGTGCCGAATCCCCCGGGCATGATAATATAAGCCTGAGCATATTTTACAAACATTACCTTGCGGATGAAAAAATATTCAAATTCCTGTTTGATATTTGCGAACGAATTTGGTTGCTGTTCAAAAGGAAGCACAATATTCAAACCTACCGATACGCCGTTTTTTTCCGCGGCTCCTTTATTGGCGGCTTCCATGACGCCGCCGCCGCCGCCGGTTATAACGGCAAAACCGTTTTCAGCGAAAAGACCGGCAAGTTTTTCCGTAGTCTGGTAAACTTGGGATTCCGGCGTTATCCGGGCCGATCCGAAAATACTTACCGCCGGGCCGATATCGTGAAGCGCTTCAACGCCGTCCACAAACTCCCCCACAATCTTGAACAGACGCCAGCTTTCCTCAAGCTTAAAGTCATCGATCAGATACTGCTTTTTCATCATATTACTTCCCTTTCTAATCCGGCCTCCGGCCGTGGAAGATTATACCTTTCACCTGCGACCGTTAAAACCGATAGTGACCTTGTCCTGATCCACGATAACCGGAACCCTCCGGCTTCCTTCTGAATATTCGAACATCTCTTCCAGGTTACGAGGGTCCGCCAGGACGTCTATGTATTGGAAAGACTTCCCTGATTTGGTATATGCCTCCCGGGCCGCGGTTGTGAACGGTCAGGTGTTTTTACCAAAGATTATGATCTGGCCGGTTTTCTCCATGCTTTCTTCAGGAAAAAATTATTGATGCGGGAAAACACGTTCCCATGTTCATAAACGTTTTTGATTTTGATTACAATAACCGTAATATTATCCAGGCCGCCATTCTTATTTGCCATATCGACCAGTTTTTTACAGGCGCCGGATGGTTTTTCGCTGTTTACCGTATCGCGGATCTCACCCTGCGATATCATGTCGGTCAACCCATCAGAACCGATAACGATGACGTCTCCGGTCAGGCACTCTCTTTCGATAATATTCGGCTCCACATGATTTTTCGTGCCGATGGCCTGCGTCAGCATATGCTTGAATCCATTGTTCAGCGCTTCCCCGTCCGGATTGGCGGCCAACGCCGCCGAAGCGACCGTATGCAACGCTGAAATCAACTTAATACTATTATTGCGAATCAAAAAGACCGGGCTGTCACCGACATTGGCTGTGATAAACGTGCGATCGGTTAGGAGCACGGCGGAGACCGTTGTTCCCATACCATTATACTGTTTGTTGCCACGGGCGACGTCATAAACGCTCTGGTTGGCTATGTGAATGCCTGCCAGCAAGTGACCGGCCTTTTTTGACAAATTCCGACCGGTGCCCGGCAAATCTTCCGGATTTTTTCTTTCGGACATGTTTTTAATGTAATTGAATAAGGAATCCGCGGCCAGGCGACTGGCGACTTCTCCGGCCGCGTGTCCCCCCATCCCATCCGCCACAATATACAAACCCAGCGCTACGTCAATAATAAAGCAGTCCTCGTTGACTCTTCTTTTTTTGCCGGTATCGGTTATACCCGCGGATTCAACAATCAGCATCAGACATCTTTCGGTCGTTGGCCATTTTGTTCCCTGTTTTTTAAAACTGATTGAAATAAACAGAATACCATTTTTTTTGAGTATACGCCAGGTCACTATTGTTTAAAAACGAATTTATGATTTTTATAAGCGCAGACAATAAAAATCCATTATTAATCATAAATGTTGAGCCTTATAAATTTAATCTGTTATATGTCAAAAAGCCGTCTTTCAAGTTATTCCTGTCAATACGAGGTTCTTTTAATAATTTCTGCGGCATGCAAGACTGTTTTTTTGTATGGCCGGTCATCGCGGATATGTGGCTGCCTGGCATACCGGAACAAAATTGGCGAAAAATGTAAGGGATAATAAGTTGTTGAACAGTTTCGCCTGATCCGGCATAGTATAAATAATATCGGGATTTTGTTGGGTATATGTTTTTTCCAGGCCGTGAAATGAAAAAAAAATGGGAGACAATGAAAAAGTATTGGCCGGAACTGGCCGTGAGCCTGTTACTGGTCGCGGCGGTACTGGCCGTTTATCTTCAGACCATCCGTTTTGAGCTGGTCCATGTCGAGGATTTTGTTTTTTATAATGAACTCAGCGCCAGGCTGAAGGCCAATGGCTTTCCGCTGTTGGGAATTTTTCAAATGCCCAGTAATGCCGTGTATCTGGTTCCCGTAACGAATTTTATGGGCTTCTTAGATATATGGCTTTGCGGCGACAACATTGGCATGCTGCACTTTCTTCCCGCATTAATCCACGCGACGGATGCGGTGCTTCTGTTTTTTATATTGCGGATAGCCACTGTTCGTACAGGGCCTAGCGCGGTTACTGCCGCTCTTTTTGCTCTTCATCCGATTAACGCGGAGAATGTAGCCTCCTGGTGCCGCGCGCCGACACTGATCGTGTCATTTTTTTTCATGCTGACATTTCTGTCTTATCTTTATTATGCGCGGAGTCCTTCCGTAAAGAGACGCTGCCTGGTAATTATTTGCTTTATTATGGGGTTGCTCTCAAAACCGACTATTGTTTATTTGCCGTTTTTATTGCTGCTGTTTGATTTCTGGCCGCTTGGGCGCTGGCCTTCCAAACAAAGCAGAATGGAAAGCCCTCGATTCGCGACAGGGACGTTGGCCGATTTAATTTTAGAAAAAGTACCGTTATTTATTATCCTGGCTGTATGGATGTGTTTATTTATTATATTTTTTCGTCTGGGGCCGGCTTTGCCGGCTTATGTTCCTCCCCCGGAAGATTACCGGCATTGGTTCAATCTCCCGGTTGCCTATGTCCTCTATTTATGGAAATTCTTTAATCCCTTTGATTTTCCGTTATACATTCCCGATTCTCTTTCTCCGCCCTTCATGTTGCCGTTATGGCAGATCATAACGGCTTCCGCTGTTTTGCTGTTTGTTACCGCAGCGGTAATTCGGGGCAGAAATCAATATCCATTTTTTTTCAGCGGGTGGTTCTGGTTTGTTATCAGCCTGGCGCCTTATGCGGTGGCCTGTGTTTCCCAGCAAAAATTAATTATAAGCCGCTATGCATACCTTCCGATGATCGGTATTTGTTTTTTTTGCTCATGGGGGGGGGCGTGTTTGCAAAGAAAAACGGGGTTGCCCCGATGGTTTGTTTTCATTCTATCCGTTGCGTTGTTGATTTTTCTGATGACGACCTCCTGGATACAGGCCGGGCGCTGGTCAGACAAGATAACTTATTTCAGGCATGCTGTTTCCGTTTATCCTGATTGCGAACTGCGACGTTTAACCCTTGGAGAAGCATTGCGCGATCAGGGGCGTATCGATGAAGCCATAACACAGCTGGAGACAGCGTTGCGAATTAATGCCTGTTTTTTTGTGGCGCATAATCATCTGGGGCTGGCATTGATGCGGCGGGGCGATCGGGAAGGAGCGCTCGATCATTTTAAAAAAGCAGTTTCGTTAAATCCCGGATACCAGGAAGCCCATAATAATCTGGCCAATTTGCTGGTTGATATGGGAAATCTCGATGACGCTATCATTCATTATCACGAAGCTTTGGAGATAGACCCTTCCTTATTCCAGGTGCATAACAATCTGGCCACCGCCCTGGCACGGAAGGGACTTTATGATCAGGCTGTTTTTCATTTTAAAAAAGCGCTTTCTATAAATCCCGCTTATCGAGTCGCTCGGGACAACCTGACCAGAATAGAAAATATGAGGAAAAAACAGCCATGAATATTCTGGCCCATAACCCGATCCGTTTCAGCGAATCAAGGCGAGCGGATTCCACCATTTTCGATCAAGTCGATATTTTTTAATATGATACGGTGGCAGCATGAATCATGCTTCCGGCGGCCCTGCAGAACAGACCGGTGATGATGAGCGAAACGGTATTTTTGTTAAAAAAGAGGATTCTTGTCCGGGACTTATATGAATTTAATCCGCCTGGCAATCAGGATCGTCATTTTCAGCAAAAGCCAGCCATGTTTCCACCTGTTGATATTGGTGGTCCCATAGGTTCGGGGACGATAACGGACAGGAAGGTCGACAATTTTGAGGTTTATCCTGGCCGCGTTGAAAAGGAGATCAAAGTCGCCGAAGGGATCCATAAGCCTGAGGCTGTCCGGGTTTTTCCGCATTATCTCGTAATCCTTTTTCCATAAGGCCTTGGTGCCGCAAAGGGTATCCTTTACTGGCTGACCAAGGAGCCAGGAGAACAACAGGCTGAAAATTTTATTCATGACCATGTTCAGAAAGCGCATGCTTTGATTTTCCATGGGATACACCAGCCTCACGCCATTGATAAACTCACCTTTTCCGGATACCAGCGCCTCAATAAAACGAGGCAGGTCTTCAGGCGGGACGGACAGATCCGCGTCCAGGATAATCAGGATTTCGCCGGTCGCTTCGCAAAACCCCGCTCGCACGGCGTCTGCCTTGCCTTTTCCCGGTTGTCTGATCAGCCGGCAGTTGTTTTTCGGAAATTCGCGGATGGTATGCCTGATGGTTTCATAGGTCCCGTCAGTCGAGCC
>CAYSMV010000001.1:0-1560 GCA_964432245.1 uncultured Desulfobacterales bacterium | reverse complement strand
GGCCGGCGCGGCGAAACCAACGAAAGGCCGGCAGCTGATATCGGGCCTGTCGGTGGGCTCGCTGGCCGGATTTCTGGGCGGCCTGCTGGGCGTGGGCGGAGGCAATTTTATCGTTCCGGTCCTGATCTGGCTGGGTTATGATCCCCGGAAGGCCGCGGCCACCACCTCGCTGATTGTTATTGTTTCCTCTTTTTCGGGATTTCTGGGCCATGCCGCCGTCAACGACCTCAGCAGACCGCTGCTGGGCCTGACGGCCCTGGGCGCGATTCTGGGCGCCATGGCGGGATCATGGCTGATGACCGACAAGCTCAACCGCGAACAGGTCAAGCTCATTATCGGCCTTGTTCTTCTTGGCGTTGCCGTCAGGATGATCTGGAGCCTTTTGGCATGAGCAAAAAAATAAAAAAGGATTTTGTCGTTTAAAAAAAAGCGATATCCTCATTATTCCGGGCCGGAAATCGCACCCGGGGCGAATTAAAGGATTGAATTAAAGTGAGGACGGACAAATAGACGGTTTAATTTTTCACAATCCCGGGACGACTGTCGCTCTGGCCCTGGCCCTGGGAATGATCGCCCAGGCCCTGGCGCATCATCTGCGCGTACCGGGTATCGTTCTCCTGCTGGCCGTGGGTGTCGCCTTCGGCCCTGACGGTTTTGGCCTTATCCGTCCGGAGACGCTCGGCTCCGCCCTGAACATTCTGATCGGATTTGCCGTGGCCGTGATCCTTTTTGAAGGCGGCATGAACCTGAAAGTCAGACGGTTGAAGCGAATCCAGCGCCCCATCCGCCAGTTGATTGTCGTCGGGGGCCTGCTTACGGTCATCGGCGGTGCCGTGGCCGCGCATTATATTCTGTACTGGCCATGGAAAAACGCGGTTCTGTTCGGCACCCTGATCATGGTGACCGGACCGACCGTGATCAATCCGCTGTTAAAACGGTTGAAAGTGAAGCGTTCCGTGGCCACCGTGCTGGAGGCCGAAGGCGTTTTTATCGACGCCGTCGGCGCGGTGGTGGCCATGGTGGCGCTGGAGGCGGCTTTAAGTCCCCATCTCGGCAGCCCGCTGATTTGGGCCTGGCACATAATTTTTCGCATCGGTTTCGGGGCCGTCTGCGGCTCCGCCGTGGCGGCGCTGCTTATTTTCGTGTGCCAGACAAGACGGTGGATTCCCGAGGGCAGCGTCAACGTGTTCATGCTGTCCGCGGTGCTGGCCCTGTTTCAGGGGAGCAACATGGTTGTGCCGGAAAGCGGCATCGCCGCCGTGATCATGGCCGGTATCGGGGTCGGCAACTTCAGTTCTTACGCGTTGCGGGAGCTTCTGGAATTCAAGGAAGAATTGACCGTTCTGCTGATCGGCATGCTCTTTGTGCTGCTGGCGGCCGATGTGCGCCTGGCCCAGGTCGTCGAACTGGGCTGGCCGGCTGTCGGCGTCGTGCTGGCGCTGATGTTCCTGGTCCGGCCGGTGGCGGTGTTTGTCGGCACCCGGGCTTCCGGGCTGACCATAAAAGAGCGGTGGTTTATCGCCTGGATCGGGCCCCGGGGGATCGTGGCCGCGGCCGTGG